>JBAPQQ010000468.1:0-2875 GCA_049280695.1 Mycobacterium sp. | reverse complement strand
TCTTCACTCCAGGCTGCTGGAGCGCTGCGCGAAGCTTTCCGACGAGATGGGTGGCGGGTCGCTGACCGGTCTGCCGATCATCGAGACGAAGGCCAACGACATCTCGGCCTACATTCCGACCAACGTCATCTCGATCACCGACGGCCAGTGCTTCCTGGAAAGCGACCTGTTCAACCAGGGCGTGCGCCCGGCGATCAACGTCGGCGTCTCGGTGTCACGCGTGGGCGGCGCGGCTCAGATCAAGGCGATGAAGGAAGTCGCCGGGTCGCTGCGCCTGGACCTCTCGCAGTACCGGGAACTGGAGTCGTTCGCGTCGTTCGCCTCCGACCTCGACGAGAACTCCAAGAAGCAGCTGGACCGCGGCGCGCGACTGGTCGAGGTGCTCAAACAGCCGCGGCAACAGCCGATGCCGGTGGAGGAGCAGGTCGTCGCGATCTTCCTCGGCACCAAGGGCCATCTCGATTCGGTGCCGGTCGACGACGTCCGGCGCTTCGAAACCGAGTTCATCGACCACCTCCGCGGCTCCCAAGACGGCATCCTCGATGACATCAGGGAGTCCAAGAAGCTGTCCGAGGAGACGGCCGACAAGCTGGAAGAGGTCATCAACCAATTCAAGCGCGGCTTCGACACGTCCGACGGCAGCTCCGTGGTTCCCGACGCCCACGTCGAGGCGATGGACGAGGCGGACGTCGAGAAGGAAACGGTGAAGGTCCGCAAGCCCCCGCCGCCGAAGAAGAAGAGCTAGGTCTGCATGGCTGCCACACTTCGCGAATTGCGCGGACGCATCCGATCCGCACAGTCGATCAGGAAGATCACCAAAGCGCAGGAGATGATCGCGACATCGCGGATCGCCAAGGCACAGGCGCGGGTTGAAGCCGCTAGGCCGTACGCGGCAGAGATCACCAACATGCTGACGAACCTGGCAGACGCGGCCGCCTTGGACCATCCGCTGCTCGTGCCGCGCGAGAACCCCAGGCGGGCTGCTGTTTTGGTGATCTCATCCGATCGCGGTCTGTGCGGCGCTTACAACGCCAACGTGTTCCGGCGGTCAGAAGAGCTGTTCGCCCTGCTTCGCGAGGAAGGCAAGACGCCGGTCCTCTACGTCGTCGGCCGGAAAGCGGAGAGCTACTACAGCTTCCGCAACTGGGACATCACCCAGGCGTGGACCGGTTTCTCCGAGAAGCCGGCCTACGAGAACGCTCAGGAGATTGCGTCGACCTTGGTGGACGCGTTCAACGCGGGTGCCGACGACGAGGGCGACGAGCCCGGGCCCGACAACGTCCTCGGGGTCGACGAGTTGCACATCGTCTTCACGGAGTTCAAGACGATGATGTCGCAGAATGCGAACGCGCTTCGCATCGCACCGATGGTGCTCGAGTACGTAGGAGAAGAAGAGACCGGACCGCGCACCTTGTTCTCCTTCGAGCCGGATGCGACGACGTTGTTCGAATCCCTGCTCCCGCGGTATGTGACTACCCGGATATTCGCCGCGCTGCTCGAGTCCGCGGCGTCGGAGTCGGCGTCCCGTCGGCGCGCGATGAAGTCGGCCAGCGACAACGCCGACGATCTGATCCGCGACCTCACGCTGCAAGCCAACCGGGAACGTCAGGCTCAGATCACACAGGAAATCAGCGAAATCGTCGGTGGCGCAAACGCCTTGGCGGACGCCGCGCAATAGGACCCATTGAGAAAGCCAGAAAGCGAAATAACATGACCGCAACTGCTGAACGTGAAACCACGAAGAAATCCAAAGACACCAACGGCCGGGTCGTCCGTATCACCGGACCCGTGGTCGACGTGGAGTTCCCTCGCGGCTCGGTCCCCGGGTTGTTCAACGCGCTGCATGCCGACATCACGTTCGAGGAGTTGGCCAAGACGTTGACCCTCGAGGTCGCTCAGCACTTGGGAGACAGCCTCGTCCGGTGCATTTCGCTGCAGCCGACAGACGGGCTGGTGCGTGGCGTCGAGGTCGTCGACACCGGCGAGGCGATCTCGGTGCCGGTGGGCGATGGGGTGAAGGGGCATGTGTGGAACGCCCTGGGAATCTGCCTCGACGAGAAGGACTACGGTAAGGATTTCGACCGCTGGCCGATCCACCGTAAGCCGCCGGCGTTCGACGAGCTCGAGCCTCGCACCGAGATGCTCGAAACCGGCCTCAAGGTCGTCGATCTGCTCACCCCATATGTGCGTGGCGGCAAGATCGCGCTTTTCGGTGGCGCCGGCGTCGGGAAGACCGTGCTGATCCAGGAGATGATCAACCGCATCGCGCGAAACTTCGGCGGCACTTCGGTGTTCGCCGGGGTGGGCGAGCGCACCCGCGAGGGCAACGACCTGTGGGTCGAGCTGGAAGACGCCAATGTTCTCAAGGACACCGCGCTGGTATTCGGACAGATGGACGAGCCGCCCGGCACGCGTATGCGGGTGGCGCTCTCGGCGCTGACCATGGCGGAGTACTTCCGCGACGAGCAGCGACAGGACGTTCTTCTGTTCATCGACAACATCTTCCGGTTCACGCAGGCCGGCTCCGAGGTGTCGACGCTGCTCGGCCGCATGCCGTCGGCGGTGGGTTACCAGCCCACGCTGGCCGACGAGATGGGTGAGCTTCAGGAGCGCATCACGTCGACCCGCGGGCGGTCGATCACGTCGATGCAGGCGGTGTATGTACCGGCCGACGACTACACCGACCCGGCGCCGGCAACCACGTTCGCGCACCTGGACGCCACCACCGAGCTCAGCCGAAATGTGTTCTCCAAGGGCATCTTCCCGGCGGTTGACCCGCTCGCGTCGAGTTCGACGATCCTCGACCCGTCGATCGTCGGCGACGAACACTATGCGGTTGCCCAGGAGGTCATCCGGATTCTGCAGCGTTACAAGG
>JBAPQQ010000467.1:0-2598 GCA_049280695.1 Mycobacterium sp. | reverse complement strand
CCGCCCAACACACCCCCGTACCAGCCGCCGCCCCAGCCCCGGCTGCGTGACCGGATCATCGAGAAGATCCCGATCATCAACCGGTTCCACGACCCGCAGCCCTACAACCCGTAGCCTGTCCGGGCCTGGACAAACCTGCCCTATGCTGTGCGGGTGCTCAACACCAAGTCCTACCGGGTCGTCCAGTGGACCACCGGCAACGTCGGAAAAGCCTCGGTGGAGGCACTCGCCGCGAACCCCGACTACGAGCTCGTCGGGTGCTACGCGTGGTCGGAAGACAAAGCCGGCCGCGACATCGGCGAGTTGTGCGGAATCGAACCGCTGGGCGTCACCGCGACCAACGACGTCGAGGCGCTGCTCGCGCTGAAACCCGACGTCGTGGTCTACAACCCGATGTGGATCGACGTCGACGAACTGGTGCGCATCCTGTCGGCGGGGGTGAACGTGGTGTCATCCGCGTCGTTCATCACCGGACACAATCTGGGCGCCGGCCGCGACCGGATCGAAGAGGCGTGCAAGCGGGGCGGCTCGACGATGTTCGGTTCGGGGGTCAGCCCGGGCTTCGCCGAACTGCTGGCGATCGTCGCGGCGAATGGCTGCAGCCGGGTCGACAAGATCACCATCGCCGAGGCGTCCGACACCACGTTCTACGACTCACCCGCCACCGAGATCCCGGTGGGTTTCGGAACGCCGATCGACGACCCCGATCTGCAGCCGATGGCGGCGCAGGGCACGGCGGTGTTCGCCGAGGCGGTGCGACTGGTCGCCGATGCGTTGGGTGTCGAACTCGACGAGGTGGTGTGTGAGGCGGAGTACGCGAAGACCACCGAGGACGTCGACCTGGGTTCGTGGATCATCGGAGCCGGCTGCGTGGCAGGGGTGTTCGCCAGCTGGCAGGGACGTGTCGGCGGCAGGACCGTGGTCGACCTCAATGTGCGGTGGCGCAAGGGCCAGACACTCGACCCCGACTGGAAGATCGAAGGCGACCCCTGGACGATCACGATCGACGGGCTCCCGACCGTGACGATGCACGTCGGCTTTCTGCCGCCGCCGGACTTCATCGAGAAGGCCAAGACCATGGCCGATTTCATGGGGCTCGGACACACCATCACGGCGATGCCGGTGATCCACGCGATCCCGTCCGTCGTGGCCGCCCCCCCGGGCATCGTCACGTACGCCGATCTGCCGCTGCCGCTGCCCCACGGGACTGTGCCGACGGATTGACGGTTGGCTGGGGACGGTTCCTGCTGCTAACGCCGGGCGGTCTCGAGCGTGAAAGCCTCGACGCCGGAGATGTGGTTGTCCAGCACGTAGTTCTGCGCCGAACCGAACCCGACGAAGACGCCGGAGTAATGGGTGCCGCGAATCGCGTTGTCCTGCACGATATTGCCGGACGAGCCGACGAAGTCCAGGTCGATGACAGGAGCGTCGGGCGGTGCGGCCCCGAGTTCTACACCGAAGAAATGATGCTTCGCGCTCTTGCCGAGGTTGTTGTCGATGATGGCGTTCATCCTGACGAGGTTGAAGAATGCGGTCCGCACCATCTTCACGCCGCCGCCGTAGTTGCCGATCACGGTGTTGGCGAAAATCTCGTTGTAGAGAGCATTGTCGATGGAGATTCCCGGAAGCTTCGCCATCGAGGTCCCGTCGGCACCGCGGCCGGCGACGAGCACGGCGTCCAGATTCAGAACGGTGTCAGGCTGCCCCCAGCGACGGCCGTTGTCCGACACGAGATTTCCGGCGAACACGTTCGCGGTGGCACCGTTGTCGAAGCAGATGCCCTCCTTCGCGTTTCCCTCGATCCGGTTGTCCAGGAACACGTTGGCAATCGCACCGTCGTTGTAGATGCCCGACGAGCGGCCGTCGCGAACGGTGTTGCCCAGGATCACGTTCTGCTCCGGGTTTTCCACGCGTTCGACGAGCGGTGTGGTGACCACCCAGTGGTTGTCGGGCAGCAGAAACGATCCCGGGTTTGCCGCGATGTCGTTGCCGCGGCTTGTCAGCACGATGCCCGCGAACCAGTTCGAATGGCCTACCAGGCCTGCGATCTCGTTGTCCTCGAGCAGCGTTTGCGTCACCGGGCCGTGCAGCAGGATGCCGGCTCGGCCCAGCCCGTCGAGATGATTGCCGCGGATGTGCACGCCGGCCGACTTGCCGACGACGACGATGCCGTTCTGGCTCAGGCCTCGCACCGTGTTGTTCGCGACGACGACGTTGGTCCCGCCGTCGACCAGGAAGCCGTTGACACCGCCCGCGACGTTGGCGTTGACCACCGCGGCGTTGCGGGCCTGAACCAGCTTGACCAACCACAGCGGCGGCTGGGGGCCGGCCTCGATCACGGCCCCGGCGAAGTCGACGACGACGTCGGCTCCGGTGATCGTCAGGGCGTCGTCGGCCTGCATGGTCTGGCTGGTCACCGTGACGTGCACCGGGCCCGCGGTGGCGATCATCGCGTTGAGTTCTGACAGTCGCGTGCCGGTGAACGTGACCTTCCGGAGTGGCTGCTGCAACAAGTTGTGCAGAACCACGCGATTCGACCTGACCGTCTCGTCCGCACGCGTCCACGCCGTGACCGCCGTGCCGCCGTCGAGGTGCAGC
>JBAPQQ010000466.1:0-2579 GCA_049280695.1 Mycobacterium sp. | reverse complement strand
GTCGACCACCAGCCCGTCTGCGGCGATGGTTTCGCCCGGCCGGACGACGAAGGTCTGTTGTTCGGCGAGTTCGTCGGCGGGAATGGTCATTTCGCTGCCATCGGCCAGCAGGACGCACACGTCCTTGGCGGTCAAAGCCGCCAGCGCCCGCAACGCGCTGCCGGCCTTCGACTTCGCCCGCGCCTCGAAATACCTTCCGGCCAGCACGAATACGGTGACGCCGGCGGCGACCTCGAAGTAGATCGCGTCGCTGCCCGCCAGCGCTTGCCACACGCCGCGCGTTTCCAGGGCGCGGTGGGAGAAGAACACGGTGTAGAGCGACCAGATCGAGGCCGCGGCGATGCCCACCGAGATCAATGTCTCCATCGACGCGGTGCGATGCCGCGCGTTGCGCAAAGCGACCTTGTGGAACGGCCAGGCGGCCCAGGTGACCACCGGCGCGGCCAGCGCGGTCAGCACCCATTCCCAGCCGGGGAACCGGGTGCTGGGCACCACGGCGAACATCACGGACAGGTCGGCGACGGGAACGAACAGCACCGCCGCGACGGCGAGCCGGCGCAGCAGGTAGTGGGCGTGGTCGAGGTCCTCGTCGTGCTGATCAACAGACCGCTTCGCCCGCTCCCTGGCCTGGTAGCCGGCCTTGCCAACCACCTCGCACAGATCCGCGGCGTCGACGTTGCCCGGGGCTTCGATGGTGGCGATGCGGGTGGCGAAGTTCACCGACGCGTGGACGCCGTCGACCTTGTTCAGCGCGGTTTGCACCCGGGCGGCGCACGCTCCGCACGACATGCCCGTCAACTCGAGCTGCAGCCGCCGGACCTGTGCCTTGTCCGAGCCCGCCGGGGCCGCGACCGTCATGTTCCTCCTCGTCGCGGATGGTTTACGTTCCCTGTTTGGTCGCGCCGGGCCTGCGGTGAGTTCCCGGTGACCATCGAATAGTGTCTGGTGCGTGGCGAACAGCGGGGATGACGACCAACTTACCCGGCTCGCCCTCGCCGCCGGACGCGGTGACCGCGCCGCTCTCGACGAGTTCATCAAGGCCACCGAGCGTGACGTGTGGCGGGCGGTGGCTTTTCTGGCCGACCCGGCCAGTGCCGACGACCTGACCCAGGAAACCTACCTGCGAGCGCTGGGTTCGCTACCCCGCTTCATGGGCCGTTCGACTGCCCGGACGTGGCTGCTGTCGATCGCCCGGCGCGTCGTCGTCGACCAGGTCCGTCGCAACCAGAGCCGGCCACGCGTCAGTGCCGTGGCCGAACCGGACGTGGTGATCGAATTGCACGGTCGGGCGGCGCGGTTCGAGGAGATCGTCGAGATCCGCATGCTGCTCGGCGGGCTGGACATGGACCGCAGACAGGCGTTGCTGCTGACCCAGGTCCTGGGGCTGTCCTACGCGGAGACCGCCCAGGTATGCGGTTGCCCGGTGGGAACGATCCGGTCTCGCGTCGCCCGGGCGCGTGACGAGTTGCTCACCGCCGCCGATCGCGACTACCGGGCGGGGTGACCCGGTAGCGCGCACGCGCCGTGAGCTCCCCTCCCCGGCTCGACCCGGCGTACCGAATTTGTGACGGATGTTTATCACAACTGTCACATGGGTAACTCCAGTAACAGTGGTTGGCTTGCCGACCCGTCCGTAACAGCGAAGAAAGAGATGAATGGGAACACCGAATGAACACCATCCTTTACATCAGCCCCAACGGCGACGCCTATGAAACCCAGGCCTACAGCAAGGCCGATATCGCCGACCTCATCGACGATTACGGGCTGGAGAGTCTGACCAGCACGGACCGGCAGTTCGACTTCTGGTTCAAACCATCGGCACGGCGCTGCCAGCGCCGACCCAACCGTCGTGCTACTGAATTGCTCTTGGCCACAACATCTTTCACGGCGAAGTCAGTGCCGCTGCTGCGCGGCGCGGTGGTCATCGCCACCCACGACTCAGACGGCGAACTCGACGGACTCAGCTGGCAGCAGCTAGACCTCTTGGCGCTGCGGAGCCGCTCACTGACCCAGCGCGACGACCGCGTGCTCAGCCGCAGGATCACGCGCGATGCCCGCCGCCAGCGGCGCACCATCGAAGCCGCCCACGCTGCCACCGCTCGCCGGAAGAAAGTACACGCGCCCGGCCAGCTGACCGCCTCGACGCCAAACAGCTAACCAAGCTGGTTATTACGTTCCAGCGCCAAGAAAAACGGCCCCCGGAAAGTTCTCCGAGAGCCATTTTTCGCTGGTAGCGGGGACAGGATTCGAACCTGCGACCTCTGGGTTATGAGCCCAGCGAGCTACCGAGCTGCTCCACCCCGCGTCGGTGAACTCAAGGTTACCGAAGGCGAGCCGCTGCGGCCAAATCGCTCACTGGCCCGCCGTCCCCCCGGGTCACTTGGTGTTGTTGTACTTGCTCATCGCGTCGTCGAGCCGCTGCAGTGCGCTGCCGTAGTCGGCGAAGTTGCCGTTGCGCTGCGCCTGCTGCAGTGCTTCCAGCGCGGTCTGCACCTCTTGCAGCGCCGCCGCCTTCGGTGCGGACAACTGCACCGGCGCACCCGGCGGCACGGCAGCCGGCGCCGGCGTGGCCGTGGGAG
>JBAPQQ010000465.1:0-3384 GCA_049280695.1 Mycobacterium sp. | reverse complement strand
CCGCGGCCCAGCGCGGCGCGCCCGAACATCCCGGCCGCGTTCGACGACGTGATCGCCCGGGGCATGGCCAAGGATCCGAAGGACCGGTATGCCACCGCGGGCGATCTCGCGACCGCGGCACATGACGCGCTCGCGAGCGCCGACAGGGACCGGGCGGACAACATCCTGACTCGCAGCGCGGCCGCCACCATTCCCGGGCTCATCACCCCGCCGCCCGGCATGTCGACCGCGCCGCCAGGATCCTCGACCCCGCCACCGGTTGGCTTCATGACCCCGCCGCCCGGTGCCACCCCGCCGCCGTTCGCCGCCGCATCCTCGCAGCCCCCGTACCAGCCACCGGGTGCAGCATCGCCGAGCGGGCCCGGCGGGCCGGGCGGACCGCCGTCGTGGCAGATGTCCGGTCCGATGCCGTCGGCGAGTTCGCCGAAACGCAACTATCTGCTGATCATCGCCGCACTGGTCGCCGTCCTGGTGGTCCTCGGCGGCGTCATCACCGTCGTGCTGCTGGCAAACAATTCCGGCGACAACCAGGACAACGTCGCAACAGACACGACATCCTCGACCGAGGAAGCGACGACCACAAGGACGCGGACGACGTCCAGACCTCCGGTCACCTCGCAGCCGCCGGTGAACACGGGCAGCAAGTGGGTCGTCATCGTGTTCTCGCCCGCCACGGGGGCGTTCGGCTGGTCGAACAACGCGGCCAGCAAGGATCAGGCCAGCGACATGGCCATGGGCTACTGCAAACAGTACGGCGGCACCGATTGCCAGATGGCCGCATGGGCTTCCGACCGCTGTGTGGCCCTCGCGAAAAGCGACACCAATTGGCACGGTGGCCTCGGGTCGACCACCGTGGAGGCCGAGAAGGACGCGCTGACCGAGAACAACGGCGGCACGATCCTGATCTCGAAGTGCTCCACCGGCTGAATGCCCGTGCAACGGCGGCGCACTGGGGCGGTTCCGCTGTGATCGGACCCGAAACGCATTACCTTGTACCCGGACGTCTTGCGGCGGGGCGTTCCCCCTCCCGCAGTGGCAGGGGGCCCGCGACGGCCCAGCGGGAGGGTTAGGAGACCGATGAGCGACACCGACTCGCGGGTGGGCACCGATTTCGGTCAGTATCACCTGAGACGGTTGCTCGGCAAGGGCGGCATGGGTGAGGTCTACGAGGCCGAGGACACCCGCAAGGACCGCACCGTGGCGTTGAAGGTGCTGCCCGCCACGATGTCCAACGACCCGGTGTTTCGCAAACGCCTTCAGCGCGAAGCACATTCGGCGGGCCGGCTGCAGGAGCCGCATGTGGTGCCGATCCACGATTACGGCGAGATCGACGGTCAGCTCTACGTCGACATGCGCTACATCGACGGCACCGACCTGCGCAAGGTATTGACGCGGTACGGGCCGCTGACGCCGGCGCGGGCGGTGGCGATCATCCGGCAGATCGCATCGGCGCTGGATGCGGCGCACGAGAGCGGCCTGGTGCATCGAGATGTCAAGCCGGAGAACATCTTGATCACCGGCGACGACTTCGCGTACCTGGTGGATTTCGGAATCGCCAATGCCAGCACCGACGAGAAGCTCACCGAGTTGGGCACTGCGGTGGGCACGTATGCCTACATGGCGCCGGAGCGGTTCACCAACGGCGAGGTGACGTACCGTGCCGACATCTACGCGCTCGCCTGCGTGCTACACGAGTGCCTCACCGGCGGGCAACCGTTCCCCGCCGACAGCGTCAGCGTGGTCATCACCGCGCACCTGATGCAGCCGATCCCGAAACCCAGCCAGGCACGTCCGGGCATCCCGGCCGCGTTCGACGACGTGATCGCCCGGGGCATGGCCAAGGATCCGAAGGACCGGTATGCCACCGCGGGCGATCTCGCAACCGCGGCACACCAAGCGCTCGAAAGCCCCGACAAAGACAAGGCGGACACCATCTTGGCCCGTAGCGAAGCAGCCACCGTACCCGGGCCGTTGGCCCCGTCCGCCACTCCGGCGGGCTTTGCCACTCCACCGCCGAGCTTCTCGACGCCCCCACCCGGCCCGAGACCGCCGGGCTCGGCCCCGCCGCCGTCCACCTCGCCACCGTTCGTCGCTGCGTCGTCGCAGCCCCCGTATCAACCACCGGGCGTTCCAGGCACGGGCGGCTGGGGCCCCACCGGGCCGATGGGACCGATGGGACCGGGCGGCCCGCCGTCGGGCGGACCGCCGTGGCAGCCGCCGTCGGGGCCGATGCCCTCGGGGCAGCCGCCGAAACGCAACTGGGGACCGATCATCGCCGCCATCGTGGCGTTCGTGGTCGTGGTCATTCTGGCCGTGCTGGCCATAGTGCTGATACCGAAGTTCACCAAGAGCGACGACAAGACCACCACCACCACGACGACGACGACCGCGTCGGGGACCACCACGACGAGTCCCAAGACGCGGACGACGACGACGCGGACGACGCCTCCGACCACCGGGCAGAACGGCGCGAACGCGCGGCTGATGTCCCTCCTTCCGGACGGCTACGATCCCGGCGTCTGCAAGACGATCGACCCGGTCACCGACGCCCTTGCCACCGTGGACTGCGGCAAGAACAGCAAGCCGGGTGGGCCCGACGTCGCCCGCTATTCGTTGTTCCCCGACCAGGCGACCCTCGACCGGCACTTCGAGACCGCCATCAAAGAGGACGACGAACTGCTGAACTGCCCGGGAAGCAACACCCCGTCGCCCACGACGTGGCATTACACGCAGACCCCCGACAAGGTGGAGGGCCAGGTCGCCTGTGGCACGTACAAGGGCGGCCCGGACGTCCTGTGGACCCGCAACGCGGACCTGATGCTTGCCGACGGCCAGGGTCCCGAGATGGGGGCTTTACACGATTGGTGGCTGAAGTTCGGTTGATCTGAGCCTGACCAGACACAGCAGCCCCCGCCTCGGCGGGGGCTGCTGTGTGCATAGGTGCAGGTCGATGGCACCAAGGATCTTCCAAGAATCCGTCAAGGCGCTGCCCGGACGCTGTGTCAGGCAAGCAAGACCGATTCCAGGGAGAGCGCAATGTTCGGATTCACCAAGTTCGCCACCACTGCGATCGTCGCGGGCGGGCTGGGCCTGGCCGCCGTCACCACCGCGGGCACAGCCGCCGCACTCACCGGCGACAGCACCCAGTTCTTCGCCGACATCGACGATGCAGGCATCGGCTACGACTCGCCGGCGGCGGCCGTCAAGAACGCCCAGACGGTGTGCTCGCTGTTGGCCGACGGTGAGTCCGCAACGGCGATCAGCAGCGAGATCGTCAGCAACAGCGACCTGAGCTCGCGGCAGGCCAATGCCTTCGTCGTCGCGTCGGTCGAGTCGTTCTGCCCGAAGTACACCCGCGTCGTCAACTGACGCCCCGGACCCGAG
>JBAPQQ010000464.1:0-2776 GCA_049280695.1 Mycobacterium sp. | reverse complement strand
CCGCCGGCGCGGACCAGCCGCTGGAGGATGCGTTCGCCGCAGCCGCTGAGGGCGCGACGGGGCCCGAGGTCGCCCGGTTCGTCGATCTGGTCGCTCAGCTTGGGGCCGAACTTGCCGACCCGCTGCTGGCTGAACTGCTGTTGGCCGAGACGGTCGGCACCGGCCGCGCCGGGGCAGCCGCGCTGGGCATGTTCGCCCAGGTGCTGGAGCCGAAGGTGCCGCACGCGGCGCGGGTGGCGTTTCGCTGGCTGCGCGCGGTGGCGCTGGAGCGGATAGGCGACATCGAGGGGGCCGAACGCGAGCTGCTGGCGGCCGAGTCGATGGATCCGGACTGGCCGCTGCCGCTGTTGGATCTGGCCCGCATCGCCTCCGATCGCGGCGACGTCGAGCGCGGGTTGTCGTTGCTGCACCGTGCCGGTGCCGGCCCGGACCACCCGCTCATGGAGCTGTTGCAGCAGTATCGTCCTGAGCCGCGTCGCGGCCTCGGCCGCAACGAGCCGTGCTGGTGCGGGTCCGGCCGCAAGTACAAGAAATGCCATCTCGGGCGCGAGCAGCTGCCACTGGCCGAGAGGGTGAGCTGGTTGTACACGAAGGCCTGCCAGCACGCGCTGCTGACCAGCTGGAACGACCTGCTGGCCGAGGCGGGCTACGAACGCTGCCGCTACGCCGACGATGATCCCGACGCGCTGACCGCGGCGCTGGCAGATCCGCTGGTGCTGGACGCGGTGCTGTTCGAGGGCGGCGCGTTCGAGGAGTTCCTGCAGATGCGCGGGTCGCTGCTGCCCGACGACGAGCGGCTACTGGCAGAGCAATGGCTGCTGGTGGACCGGTCGGTGTTCGAGGTCGAGCAGGTGCACCGCGGCCAGGGCCTCACCGTGCGAGACGTGCGCACCGGCGACAGGCACGACGTGCGTGAGCGGGCGGCCAGCCGCCAGCTCAAGCCCGGGCAGCTGGTCTGCGCACGCGTGGTGCCCGCCGGGGACACCATGCAGTTCTTCGGCGGGCTGGAACCGGTCGCGCTACACGAGCGCGACCCGCTGATCGACCTGCTCGACTCGGAACCCGACGCGGTAACGCTGGTGGCTCAGCTGAGCCGCCGGTTCGCGCCGCCGGTGCTGGCCAACACCGAGGGCGATCCGCTCGCGATCTGCGAGGCCACCGTGCACGTCGGCGACCGGACCGGGATCGAGGCCGCACTCGACGACACCTACGACCGGGTCGACGGCGACGAGCCGCCGCGCTGGTTCGAGCACGTCACCACCCAGGGCATGCCGCGGATCCGCGCCACACTGGTCCTCGACGGCGACACGCTGCGGGTCGAAACCAACAGCGAGAACCGGATGGACCGCGTGCTAGCCACACTGGCACGCCTCGACCCCGCGATGAACGTGCTCGACGACACCCGCCGCTCGTTGCGCGACGCTCGCGAGGCCGCCGAGCTGGCCAAGCAGATGCCCATCAGCGGCGGGGCGGCGCTCGACCCCGACGACCCCGAGCTGGCCGCGCTCCTCGACGAATTCGTCCGCGACTACGAGACCAAGTGGCTCGATGAGCCCATTCCCGCGCTCGACGGCTACACGCCGCGGCAGGCCGCCGACGACCCCACCCGACGCGCCGACCTGATCAAGCTCCTCGACACGTTCCCCGCCGGTGAAGCCGCCCGCGGCGGCATGGATGCCGACCGGCTGCGCGCCGCGCTCCGCCTGCAGTAGCCGAGCAGGCGGTGCTCACGCGGGGGCCGTCGCGCCGATCTCGGCAGCGAACTCACGGAAGTCTCTGTGGCCGGGAAGCTTTCGCAGACACCGCCCGGTCAGGTCGCGGGCGACGTCGGTGTTGCGCGTCGTTGCGCGAGCCTCGCGGAGAGGAACGTCTGCTCCCGACCGCCCAAGGCGGCGTGCCCGGCGATCCTGTCGAGCAGACCGCCCTCGGTGTCCACCAGGTTCTCCAGCAGCAGGCAGTGCCATTCCACCAGTGTGCTGGCTCGCTCCAGTGTGGTCCGGGCCGCGGAATGCCGTATTCGGCGGGGTCGACGCGGCGCCGTCGCACAGCCTGTCCAGCTCCTGCACGTACTGCTCGGCGAAGCCTTCCCACGTGTCCGGCACGCGCAGCATCCGTGACAGCACGACGCCAAGCGAGGTCTCCTTCACCGCGATCGGGCCGTCGCCGTAACGGGTCCAGCCGTGCCTGGACTCCCACCGAACCAACTGCGGCGCAGCGGTTTCGGCGAACGCCTGAAACCCATGGCGTTCCCACGTCGACGCCCACAAAACCGCCGCCACATCGGACACGACGAAACCCGCTGCCGCCACGGGATCGTCGGAGCGAAAGTAGTCGCAGTCGTGGGCTTCGCACGCGAGGTCGATCAGTTGCTCCAGTGCGGACGCTGCCGGCCCGGCATCGTCGTCCCGCAGCGCATCCTGGGCTTCCGCGGCGAGCCGCTTGAAGGTGAAACGCCAGCGCGATCGCTCGCGCGGCGACACCCGCCGGTCCCCGCCCAGGTACGCACCCGATCGCGCCAGCGACACGAAGTCGTCTACCTCGTACCGCACCGTCTCCGGATCGACCGACGCCTTCGCGGCACGCGGCGGACGACCGTGCCCGTCGCTTGCAAGCTCGACCTCGATACGCTCCCGCACGTTCGCCGTGCCGCGCCAGTAGAGGTTCCACAGTGCCTTCCGCAGGCGATCCTCGTCGAGCTCCGACACCACGCGGAAGAACTGCTCGCGGTTCATTCGTTTCGCCGACACGAGGGCGATTATCGCCTGCTCTGACGCTG
>JBAPQQ010000463.1:0-4695 GCA_049280695.1 Mycobacterium sp. | reverse complement strand
GGCCACCTGCGGCGGCTGGCGCGCGGCCGGGGTTCGTGACGGCGTCACCGGCACGCTGATGTCCGGTGCGCCGGCCTCGTATGCGGTCTGGGACGCCCGGCCCCTCCGCAACGACGACGACCCGTTGCCTCGGTGTCTGCGCACCGTGCACCGCGGTGAGGTCATCCATGGCTGACACCGGCACCGAGCCGAAAGCCGCCCGGCTGGGCCGCGCCGTCGTCGGTCGCATCCCAGAAATGGGAGCCGCGATCGTCGCCGGTCTGCTGCTGTGCGTGAGCTTCCCGCCGTTCGGCTGGTGGTACTGCGCGGTCCTCGCGTTCGCGGTGCTGGCCTGGGTTCTGCTGCGGGACTCCACGAAACTGCCCGGCGGCTTCGGGTACGGCTTCTTGTTCGGGCTCGCGTTCTACATCCCGCTGCTGCCGTGGACGGGTGAGCTCGTCGGAGCAGTTCCGTGGCTGGCGCTGTCCGCCGTCCAGGCGGTGTTCACCGGGCTGTTCGGCCTCGCTGCCGTCGTGGTCCGGCGGCTGCACGGCTGGCCGATCTGGTTCGCCGCGTTGTGGGTAGGCGCCGAGTGGCTGAAATGCACCGTGCCGTTCGGCGGATTCCCCTGGGGCGTGGTGGCTTTCGGTCAAGCCGGCGGTCCGTTGCTGCCGCTGGCGAGGCTGGGCGGGGTACCGCTGCTGTCGTTCGCGGTGGCGGTGTTGGGCTTCAGCGCGACAGCGCTGGCATTGGAGGTGGTCGACTGGTGGGGCAACCGCGGCGACGCCCCTCCGCGCGTCGTGCTGCCGGGCGTCTGCATCGCCGGCGTGCTGCTCGGCGTGGCGGTGACATGGCCGGGAGTACGCCAGTCCGGCACCGGCGGCGGCGACGACCCGACCGCCAACGTTGCCGCGATCCAGGGCAACGTGCCCCGGCTCGGCCTGGATTTCAACGCCCAGCGCCGTGCGGTGCTCGACTACCACGTCCGTGAGACCCTTCAACTCGCCGACGACGTGCGGGCCGGGCGCGCCCCGCAGCCGCAGCTGGTCATCTGGCCGGAGAACTCGTCGGACATTGACCCGATCCGAAATCCCGATGCGGCGCAACAGATTTCCAGTGCCGCAGCCGCCATCCGCGCACCGATTCTGGTCGGCGCGGTGCTGCAGGACCCCGACTACTCGGTGGACAACCCGGCGGCGCGGAACTCGGTGATCGTCTGGGACCCCGCGCGCGGGCCGGGCGAGCGGCACGACAAGCAGATCGTCCAGCCGTTCGGCGAGTACCTGCCGTGGCGCGCGGTGTTCTCGCACCTGTCGCCGTACGCCGAGCGGGCGGGCTACTTCGTGCCCGTCGAGGGCGACGGGGTGGTGCACGCCGCCGGGGTGCCGGTCGGGGTGACGACGTGCTGGGAGGTGATCTTCGATCGCGCCGCCCGCGAGTCCGTCCTCAACGGCGCCCAGCTGCTGGCCGTGCCCACCAACAACGCGCTGTTCGGGCCGTCGATGAGCGAGCAGCAGCTGGCGTTCGCGAAGCTGCGGGCGGTCGAGCACGACCGCTACGCCGTTGTGGCAGGCACCACAGGGATCAGCGCGATCATCGCTCCCGACGGCCACGAGGTGGCCCGCACCAACTTCTTCGAACCCGCCTACCTCGACAAACAGGTGCACTTGAAGACGGATGTGACGCCGGCCACGCGATGGGGGCCGATTGTGATGTGGGCGTTGATCGGAATCGGGGCAGCCGCCCTCGTCATCGCGATACTGCACAATGGATGGTTCAGCCGTCGGCTCACGTCGCGCGGCACAGGAAAAGGAGCCACATGACCGTCCCTGGGGGTCGGCCAAGTCCGCGCGCGCTGGCCATCATCCCGACCTACAACGAACGCGAGAACCTGCCGCTGATCGTTTCCCGGCTGCAGGCCGCGCTGCCCGACGTTCACATCCTCGTCGTCGACGACGGCAGTCCCGACGGCACCGGAGCGCTCGCCGACGAGCTCGCGGCCGCCGACCCCGAGCGGATCCACGTCATGCACCGCACCGCCAAGGACGGACTCGGCGCGGCGTACCTGGCCGGCTTCGCGTGGGGACTGAGCCAGGGGTACTCGGTGCTGGTCGAGATGGACGCCGACGGCAGCCACGCGCCGGAACAACTGTCGCGGCTGCTCGACGCCGTCGACGCCGGAGCCGACCTGGCGATCGGATCGCGCTACGTTCCCGGTGGGGAAGTGCGCAACTGGCCGTGGCGGCGCCTGGTGCTGTCACGTACGGCGAACTGGTACTCACGCACACTGCTGGGCGCCCGCGTCAACGACATCACCGCCGGCTACCGCGCATACCGGCGCGAGGTGTTGGAGAAGATCGACCTCTCCGCCGTCGAGTCGAAGGGGTACTGCTTCCAGATCGACCTGACGTGGCGGACGCTCAACAACGGGTTCACGGTCACCGAGGTGCCGATCACGTTCGTCGAACGGGAGCTGGGCGTCTCGAAGATGAGCGGCTCCAACATCCGCGAGGCCATCGTCAAGGTCGCCCAGTGGGGCGTCCGGGGGCGGATGGACCGCGCCCGCGACTCCGCGCCCGCCGAGCGGCGCTAGTTCAGCCGCGCCGACGCTGCCGGATGACGTCCAGCCGCTCCTTGAGCAGCTCGTCGAGCTCTTCCACCGAGCGGCGCTCCAGCAGCATGTCCCAGTGCGTGCGGGGCGGTTTCACCTTCTTCGGCTCCGGAAGGTCGCCTTCGATCAGCGTGCCCTCCATGCCGTTGCGGCACAGCCAGGTGCCGGGAATCTCCGCGTCGTCGGCGAACGGAACCTCGAATTCCTCGCCGTTCTCGGTGCGGTACCGCGCGACCTGACGCGGCGCAAGGTCGTGGTTGCGGTCGGTCTCGTAGCTCACGGCGCCGAGCCGGCTGCCTCTCAAGACGCGATCAGCCATCGTCAACACTCTCCATCCATTGCATGTCCGCGCATTGCCCGGGTACAGCAACGCAGAAAGCACGCTGGCAGTTCCCGGTCGCGACGCGACGCGACTTCCAGGATACCGGGCTTCGGCGGCCGGCCCCTTTAGAGTCATCAAGCGTGGCTCACTGGGTGCAGCCCTGTCGATGGTGCGGACGAGACGTCGCCGACGCCGGGATCGGGCGCAGGCGACAGTATTGCCGCCAGTCTTGCAGGCAACGGGCGTACGAACACCGGGCCGCGGTCAAAGGTACGGCGCTGCCCGGCGACGCCGTGGTGTTGTCGGCCGACGAGGCCGCGCGGCTGTCCGACCGGGTATATCAGCTGCGCTGCGCGGCAGAAGACGTCGCGACCGCGGTCGACGAGGGTGCCGGCAAATCCAAGTTGCGCGACTTGTGCGGAGCACTGCTCGACGCGGCGAAAGCCGCCGACGGCTGGCGCTAGCGGCTAGCAGCTGAACTGCAGTCCGACGTCCTCCGGCGGAGGCGTGGACCTCAGGCAGCCGAACGGCTCGATGCCCGCGTCGCTGTACCGGACCGCCGACTCATGCGCGTCGGTGGTGCAGTACAGCCCGGCCTGGTCCGAACGGCATTGGTAGTCACCGAATTTCAGCGACTTCCCGTACGGCAGTTGCGGTCCGTCGCCGTTTGCGAACGGACCCGGATCGCCGTGGAAGCTGCCGACCGACAGTGAGCGGCCGTCGAAGTCCACCCATCCGCCGGCCCAGTGGATTTCGACGTCGCTGGGCTTCGGCGGCGGGTTCTTCAGCTCGGCCAGACACATCAGCGTCGGGGTGTAGCGCGACAGGGTGGCGCACCTCGTCTCGCCGGACGGCGTGGTGAACGCGACGTCGTCACCCAGGTCGGTCTCGGCGCCGTCGCGGGTGGCCGTGTGAAACGCGGACGCGTCTGCCGGCTCACCGGCGGCGATCCATGCGGTCACCTCGGCAATCGGCGCGCCCGGCGAGGGCGCGGCGGTGGGCACCGGCGCAGACGAGGTCGTGGCCGACGACCTCGACGGCGGGCTGGGCAACGGCGTGAGCTTGCTCGGCTGGGACTGCCCGCCGACGGTGTCCGTGCATCCGGCGACCAGCAGCAAGCCGGCCAGCAGGAAGGCCCAACGACGCATGGCTGCCACCGTATCCGGCGAGCCTGACATGGCGCTGAATCTGTCGGGCGAGTCTGCCCTGCCGTACGGCTGGTCCTTCGATACCGTCGGAGGATGGCCGAAGGCACTGTCCGTGTGACCACCACGAGCGGCACGGTGGAGGGATTGACCCGGGGCGGCGTGACGAAATGGCGGTCGATCCCGTACGCCCGCCCACCGGTGGGCCGGCTGCGATACCGCGCACCGCAGCCGCCGGCACCGTGGCGCGGCGTGCGCCACTGCCACGACTTCGCGTTCTGCGCACCTCAGCGCCGCAGGTACACGTTGATGGGCATCAACAAGTACCAGCCGATGAGCGAGGACTGCCTGACGGTCAACGTCGTGTCGCCGGCCGCGTCCTCGGGCGAACCGCTGCCGGTGATGTTCTTCATCCACGGCGGCGGCTACATGCTGGGCAGTTCGGCGACACCGATCTACGACGGCGCGGCGCTGGCCCGCCGCGGCTGCGTCTACGTGTCGGCGAACTACCGGCTCGGCGCACTGGGCTGTCTGGACCTCTCGTCGCTGTCGACGCCGGACGATCCGATCGAAAGCAACCTGTTCGTGCGCGACCTCGTCCTCGCATTGCAGTGGGTCCGCGACAACATCACTGCCTT
>JBAPQQ010000462.1:0-3865 GCA_049280695.1 Mycobacterium sp. | reverse complement strand
GATCTGTATAGCCGAATGATGAATTACGTGCCGACGGCTCTAGCACCCGCGATTTTTCGCCGACAGGCCGCACACGCTGCACGCAACAGCGTCATGAATGTTCCTGTTTCGAATGTGCCGGGACCGCGTGAGCGCGGTGACATCGGCGGTGCGCCGGTCACCGAGTTCTATTCGACGGGGGTGTTGTCGGCGGGTGCGGCCGTCAACATCACCGTCTGGTCGTATGTCGACCAGCTCGACATCGCGGTTCTGTCCGACGACCGGACTTTCGACGATGTCCACGAGGCGACGGACGCGATCGTGCATGCCTTCGCTGAGATCCGCTCGGCCGCCGGGTTGACCGGAAGCTTGAGTGCAGTCAGCACGGCGATGGCTTCTGCAACAGACCACCGCTCAGACGGAGACCGTTCATGACGTCCCGCCGCGACAGGAAGATGAAGCTAGTCACGGCGGACGCTGCTGCCTTCGATGACGGCGAGCTGAAGAACTGGGATCCCGCGTTCGTCGAGCAGATCAAGCGCAAGGCCTGGCCGATTCTCCAGCGCTACTTCCGGGCCGAAGTGCACGGACTCGAGGCGATGCCGCCCAACCGCGGCGCGCTGCTGGTGGGCAATCACTCCGGCGGCTCACTGACACCCGACGTGGTGATCTTCGGCTCTACCTTTTATGACCGGTTCGGTTACGCCCGGCCACTTTTCACCCTTGCACACAGCCAGGTCTTCTTCGGCCATTCGGGAAATGGTTGGGGCGCCTCGGTGTCATCCACGCCACCCGGGACAACGCGGCAAAAGCGTTACAGTCCGGTGCGGTGGTTTTGGTGTTTCCAGGCGGGGATTATGACGCATACCGGCCGACTCGAGGCGCGAACGTCGTCGACTTCAACGGCCGAAAGGGCTACGTCAGCACCGCCGTTGCGGCCGGTGTTCCGATCGTGCCGGTTGTATCGATTGGCGGCCAGGAAACGCAACTGTTCCTGACACGAGGAACAGGTCTGGCCAAGCGATTGGGTCTCGGACGTCTGCGGGTTGGGATTTTGCCGATCAGTCTTGGATTTCCATTCGGCCTGAGCGTATTCATCCCGCCCAATGTGCCGCTTCCGGCGAAGATTGTGACGCAAGCTTTGGAGCCGATCGACGTTGTGCGCCAGTTCGGTGAACATCCGGACGTCGATGCGGTCGACAGGCATGTCCGCTCGGTGATGCAGGATGCGCTAGATGAGCTGGGACGGCAACGCCGCTTTCCTTTCCTGGGGTGAATGTGTGCCTGACGGCATGCGTATGGCGCCGGCGCGCATCGGGGCCGTTCTCTTGGTGATCGCACACTTGAAGGCGGCCTAAGCCGGGGCAGAGCCTTTTTCCCGCTACTCGGCGCGGTGCTCAAGACATGAGCAGACGTTGAGCACGCCGGATCAGGCTCGCGTCCCAGTCATTCAGCAGTCCAAGGCTTGACGTGCCTCGGTCTGCGATTTCTTCGAAACGGCCGCACAACTGTTGCGCGTTGAGCCCGAACTCGGGGAACGCGTCATCATCTGAGTGACCGCCGAAGGGAGCCCACGTGAGGACGAAGTTCAAAACGTGACGATCGTATGCGTCCAGTGACGTGATCCAAGTGGCTCGATCCTCTTCGGGAATGAAAGCTGCGTGTGATCCATCGTGGTACTCGAAGCCGTTGCCGGGTGCGTCATTCATGCCCGGGCCTCCTCCGGCTTCGTCGACCACGTCTCTTCGTTCGTCGCTCACCAAAGTGCTACCAACGCGATGGCGCCGGCGTCTCTATCGATAACGGTCGTTCGTAGGAGAGATCCTTGTGATCGCGTGTTCCCACTAGATAGCCCTTCTCAGTGAAGAACGAGGACTGCAGCACCCGGGCGTCGGCCAAGAACATTCCTTCGACTGTCGATCGACGAACCGCGATGCGCCACGTGCCTTCCCTGCGTTCCAAGCGGTCAATGTAGCGACCGGTGATGAACTGGGCACTCCTACTGTCTGGCCCGATGAGCACCACGATCACATAGCTTTCGGCGTGCGCCGTGTCCCCATCGATCTCGCACGTGTGCGTGGTGATGTTGTGGGTGTGTACCCGCGAAGTTTCAGCATGGGTCTTGTTCGCCCATTCGCCGTAGTCGGGACCTGAATTGACGGTGTGACCGTGCTCGTCAACGCCGTCACTGTGGTAGGCCGATGTGATGAGGTCGATGTCGTGACGGTCGCAGCCGCGGGCATGGCGCGAGATGCAGTCCAGAATCTGGGTGCGATCCATCAGGTAGCGAACGTCGTGCCGGAGGGTGTCCTTCTGGACGTACATGGTCATCGTCGTCTACCTCTCAGTCGTGTGACGTCGCCCGCTACCGACGTCCGGTGGCACTATACGACTGTACAGCATTGCCTGGGTGGAACAATACGACAAGACGACAGATCGGGAGCCCATGACGACATCCTCGCGGCGGATTGGCGCTGAAACGTCAAAGACTCGGGACGCGCTTCTCGAATGCGTCGAAAAGATGATGCTCGAGGAGGGCTACCCCAGCGTGACCTATCGGGCACTCGCCACGAAGGCGGGTGTCACACCGAGCCTGGTTCAGTATTACTTCCCCAGCCTCGACGACATCTTCGTCGCCGCTATCAAGCGTTACTCGGAACGCGGCCTGAGGCACCTCAAGGAGTCTTTGAACCGCCGCACAGACGACCCTCTGCGCGCTGTGTGGGAGTACTCGTGGGAGGAAGCATCGGGTGCACTGATCACCGAGTTCATGGCGCTCGGCAACCACCGCAAATCCATTCGCGCCGAAATCGCCGCGGTGACGGAGAGCGTACGAAAGACGCAATTGGACGCACTCGTGGCCAGGTACGGCAAGAACGCTCGACCGATCGGCGACCTTTCGCTTCCCGCACTACAGCTCTTGATGTCGGGACTGCCGAAGTTCCTCAACCTCGAAAAGGGCATTGGCGTGAAGTCTGCACACGATGAAATGACGAAAGCCCTCGAGCGCTACATCGACGCTGTAGAACCGCGAAACGATCCGCCTAAGAAGAAGGCGGCCTCGCGCCGAAGAACGACGCGGCGCACAACCTAGTCATCGACAGCTTCGCGGACAGCCTGCTGCACAACTGTAGGCCACACCTGCGGAAGGCTGGACCAGTTTCGATCGGCCGACCCTAGGGCAACTACCTCATGACGTGGGCTTGCTGTTGTGTTGGGTGCACATCGAACAGATCGCGATATGACGGCGGCTGTCGTCCCTCTTCGTCCTTGATGCCGTATTTTGCGGCTAACTCCGCGCCGATCTGCGTCTGGCCGCTCAGTTCCATCAACAAGGGATCGTTATACAGAGCCCATATGACGTGACCCGTCAGCTCGGGTGTTTCGGCGGTCTCGAGGATGTGGCCGAACTTCTCGGGCTTGCTGGCGATGATCTTGCGGACTCGGTCGGTCAGTAGCGATCCCATCCAGATCGAGATCGCGGCAATGCCGAATTCGCGGAGATCAAACGCCATGTCGGCGGCCATTTTGTCGGTACCTGCCTTGGGGACCCCGTAGGCGGGACCGAACGCGTAGTGCACGGCACCAGAAGACGACGAGAACGCCACCAACCCCTTGCGTTGCGGAAGCATTAAGGGCGCGGCGTAGAAGGTGGCAACGTAACTGCTACGTAGACCGACGTCGAATGTGTCGACAACGCTGAGGGGTTCCTCCCAAAACTTCGTCCGCCCCATCATCTCGTCGCGGATGATCGCGGCATTGTTGACAAGGATGTCGAGTCGGCCTTGTTCTTCACGAACTCGTTCGAACAACTTACTGACCTGATCATCGTCGCCGTGGTCGACGCCCACCGCGATGCCCAGCCCGCCTGCGGCGGTTACCTGGG
>JBAPQQ010000461.1:0-4545 GCA_049280695.1 Mycobacterium sp. | reverse complement strand
GATCGATGTCGATGATGAACGGCCGGTCGCCGGCGTACCCCGCCGCGAGCACATAGGTCGCCGGCGTCGCGCCCGGCTTGTCTCCCGGCACGTCGCCGATGAAGGTGTCGTAGTGATGCTGCAGCAGCGGCAGCACCCGCTGCTGCAGCGCCCGGCCGATGTCCGGTGCCTCGATGATCGCCTCCGGTTCGGCGTCGAAGATCTGCTCGATGTCATACAGCACCGCCCGCGAGCCGCTGCCACCCCAAGCGGCATGGGTGCCCAGGCTGTGCAGCTTCTGCGCGGGGTAGCTCAGCCCCCGGCCCGGATCCGTGATCTGCGAGTCGCACGCGACGACGAGGCCGTCGGCGCACTGCAGCGCAAGGACAACCGTCATTACGCGTCCTAAATCACGAAGTTCAGTCGCTCGACGAGCTGCCGGCCCAGTGCCTCTTCGCCGTCGATTTCGATCGCCGCCTCGTTCTCCGCGGCCGTCGTGCGGCCACCCGCGAGCCGGGTGAACAACACCGCGTCCAGCCGGATCGTCGTCGTCGGCGGACCGTCGAACTCGTCAACCACAGCAGCCCGGCCGTCCACCGCCACCCGCAAAGTGCGCTGCAGCGGCCCGGTCAACTCGAACGCGACCCGACTGCCGTCCGGCGCGCCGCCCAGCTTGCCGACGATACGGCCCAGGCTCGAGGTGATCTCCGCCAACGCCTGCTCGGCGGAGCCAGCCAGCAGCACGTCGTCGTTCGCCCAGACGCCGGCCGCATAGCGGATGTCCTGCTCGTGCATCCAGCAGTCGAAGATCCGCACCCGCATGAACCGCCCGTAGGTGTCGGGGCCCACCGGCGTCGCGGTGGTCTCGTTCCACGCGTCGTCGTCCATCGCCGTCAGCGACTGCCGTCGCTCGGCGGTGACAGACCGGAACTTGTCGAGCATCGCGTCCGGCGGCTCGTCGCGCAGGTGCCGGACCCAGCACTCGTTCATCTCGCCGATCTGATTCTTCACGTGCGGCAGCGCAGACACGTCGCAGTCCGGAGTCGGCGGCGGCACGCCCATCAGGAACGACTCGGTGCCGACGATGTGTGCGACGACGTCGTGCACCCGCCATCCCGGCAGCTCGGTCGGCGCTTTCCACTGCTCATCGGACAAGCCCGCCAGCAGTTCGTCGATGTTTTCCCAGGAGCGGAAGAGACCGTCGAGCACTTGCTGCTTGTCGAGCTGAGTAGCCATTGCTCGACCCTAGACCTCGCCGAGAACACACTTGTTGTACGCATCACTCGAGTGGGCCCGCAAACAACTGTGCTCTCGGCGCGCCGAGACCGGGTCGCTGGGACCGGGGCCCCGAGACCGCGCAAGGCTAGCCGGGCATGCCCTTGACGCGACGGCCCAGCTCGCGGGTGACCTCGCGCTGGGCGTCGCGGCGCGCCATGTCCTGCCGCTTGTCCCGGGCCTGCTTGCCGCGCGCCAGCGCCAGCTCGACTTTCACCTTGCCCGACACGAAGTACAGCGACAGCGGCACCAGCGTCAGGTTGCCGTCGCGGATCTTGCCGATCAGCGCGTCGATCTCCCGTCGGTGCAGCAGCAGCTTGCGGTTGCGCCGTGGCGCGTGGTTCGTCCACGAACCGTGGTGATACTCCGGAATGTGCATGTTGCGCAGCCACACCTCGCCGTCGTCGACGGTGGCGAAAGCATCCACCAGCGACGCCTTTCCCTCGCGCAGGCTCTTCACCTCGGTGCCGGCCAGCACGACGCCGGCCTCGAATACGTCGATGATCGAATAGTCATGGCGCGCTTTGCGATTGGTCGCAATGATCTGGCGCGGCGGACCAGTTTGGGTAGGCTTCCTCTTACTCACGGCTAGCGCCGCACGTAGAGCCGCAAGGTCGCGTAGGCCGTCACACCCGCCATCACCACACCCAGAAGCACGAGATACGGTGTGATGTAGAGGATGTCGAGATAGTCGACGCGCGCTATCAACGGCGGGTTGGCTTCATAGAACTGTTTCAGCGCGTTGTCGAGCACGAACGCTCGCACGAACACCAAGCCGACGAGGGCCAAGATCACGCCCACAAGTGCAGCGAGCATCGCCTCCAACAGGAACGGCAGCTGGGTGTACCACCGGGACGCACCTACCAGCCGCATGATCCCGATCTCGGTCCGTCGCGTGAAAGCCGACACTTGAACCATGTTGGCGATCAACAAGATCGCGCCGATCGCCTGTACCACCGCCACCGCAAACGCCGCGTCCCGCAGCCCGTACAGCACCGCGAACAACCGGTCGATCAGGTTCTTCTGGTTCAGCACATCCCGCACACCGGGCTGCGCGACCATCGCCTGACGAAACTCCTTGTCGTCGTCGGGATTCGTCAGCCGCACGATGAACGACGCCGGGAAGGCCTCCTTGCTGGCCACATCTTTGAACTGCGGGATCCTGCGGATCGCATCCTGGTACGCCTGGTCGCGGTTGAGGTAGCGCACCGACTCGACGTCCTCGCGGTTCTCCAGCAGATCCCGCAGTGCCTTACACGGATTCACCGCGCAGTCCGGGTCGTTGGCCGACACGTCGGGTGTGAGGAACACCTGCGACTCCACCCGGCTCAGGTAGATGTCGGACGACTGCACGGCCAGCCGCCACACCAGCAGAGCGCCGCCGAACAAGCCGATCGAGATCGCAGTCGTCAGGATCATCGCGATCGTCATCGTCACGTTGCGACGAAGGCCGCTCCAGACCTCATTGAGCAAGAATCGGAATCGCACTTAGCGGTCCATCCCGTATACGCCGCGCTGCTCGTCGCGCACCAGCTTGCCCATGTCGAGTTCGACCACCCGCTGGCGCATCGAGTCGACGATGTGGTGGTCGTGAGTGGCCATCACCACTGTCGTGCCGGTGCGGTTGATCCGCTCCAGGAGGTCCACAATGCCTTTGCTCGTCTCCGGGTCGAGGTTGCCGGTGGGTTCGTCGGCCAGCAACACCAGTGGGCGGTTCACGAACGCCCGCGCCATCGCCACCCGCTGCTGCTCGCCGCCGGAGAGCTCGTGCGGCCGCCTGTTGGCCTTGCCCGACAACCCGACCATCTCCAGCACTTCGGGCACCACGCGCTTGATCACTTCGGGCTTCTTGCCGATCACCTCGAGTGCGAACGCGACGTTCTCGTACACCGTCTTCTGCTGCAGCAGCCGGAAGTCCTGGAACACGCAGCCGATCACCTGGCGCAGGTGTGGGATGTTCCGCCCGTGAAGGTGGTTGACGTGGAACTTCGAGACTTGGACCTCGCCCTTGGTGGGCTTCTCCTCGGCCAGCAACAGCCGGATGAAGGTCGACTTGCCGGAGCCGGACGGGCCGATGAGAAAGACGAACTCACCCTTGTCGATCTTCACGCTGACGTTGTCGAGCGCCGGTCTGGCGGACGACTTGTACTGCTTGCTGACCTTGTCGAGGGTGATCATCACGGCACGCCAGTGTAGCGGTGGTCCAGGTGAGGACCGGTCAGCTCGGCGGAGTCGGCGTGGGCGGCGTGGTGCCGGGCGACGCCGGTGTGGCGGTGGTCGCCGGCGTGGTGGTGCCGGTCGGCGACGTCGGCGAGGTCGGTGACGTCGTCTCGGTCGGGGTGGTGGTCGGCGTGGTGGTCGGCGTGGCCGGAGTGGTGGTGGTCGGCTCCTGGACGTTCGTGCGCGGCACCCAGGTGTAGTCGGGATCGGGCACGAACCCCGGCGGGACGACCTGGGTCGCCGGCGCATCGGGCTTCGGGGCCGGCTGGAACGTCTGGTACGCCCAGAACAACGCGCAGAAGACGACGATCAGCGCTGCCGTGGACGTACGGACTCGCCCGCCCGGCAGGTATCTCGGCCAGCCGCGGTCCGGTCGATTCCACCGTTGAATGAAATTCACTGCTGCCCCGCTCGAGTCTGCCGTTCACCGCCGCCGGCGTCGGCCGGATGGGGAAGGGTTTCCAGCGTCGGGGGGGTGTCGTTCGGAGTGACGATTCCGGCGCGTGCGAGTGCCGCGATGATCCGGACCCGCAGCCGCCGTCCCACCTCGAACTGCTTGCCGGGCAGCGTGCGGGCCACCATGCGCAGGTTGACCGTGTCGACCTCGATGCTTTCCACACCCATCAACTGCGGTGGGTCCAGAACCAGGGCCCGCAGTTCGTCGTCTTCGGTCGCCCTCTCTGCCACGTCGTGGAGCAGGTCGTTGACCCGGTTCAGGTCCGCGCTCGTCGGCACCGGGATGTCGACGACGGCGCGCGCCCAGTCCTTGGACAGGTTCAGCGACCTGACGATGTTGCCGTTGGGAACCGTGTACATCTCGCCTTCGGCGGTCCGCAGTTTGGTCACCCGCAACGTGACCTCCTCCACGGTTCCAAGAGCTTCCTTCGGTGCGCCCAGCATGCTCAGCTGCACCAGATCGCCGAAGCCGTACTGCCTTTCGGTGATGATGAAGAAGCCGCTGAGCAGATCCTGGACCAGCTTCTGGGCTCCGAAGCCGAGCGCGGCGCCGAGGACCGCCGCCGGCGCGACCAGCGAGCCGACGGGGACGTTGACGATGTCGGTGATCTCTAC
>JBAPQQ010000460.1:0-2478 GCA_049280695.1 Mycobacterium sp. | reverse complement strand
GTTCCGGGTCGCGCCGCACCGGGCGCAGCCGATCGCGGTGGTGGACGGCGTCGCCTACGTCGACGATTCCAAAGCCACCAATCCCCATGCGGCACAGGCATCGATCGCGGCTTTCCCCCGGGTGGTCTGGGTGGCGGGCGGGCTGCTGAAGGGTGCTTCGGTGGACGAGATGGTTCGTCAGGTGGCGAACAGGCTGGTCGGGGTCGTGTTGGTGGGTCGCGACCGGGCGGTAGTTGCCAACGCGTTATCGCGACACGCCCCGGATGTCCCCGTCGTCGAGGTCGTCGCGGGGGACGATGCTGTGGTGCATGGGGCCAGTGGGACTGTTGGGGCCACAGAGTCAATTGGGGAGCGTGTGATGGCTGAGGCCGTCGATGCAGCGCGCCGGCTGGCGCAGCCCGGCGACACCGTGTTGCTGGCTCCCGCGGGGGCATCGTTCGACCAGTTCAGCGGTTATGCCCATCGCGGTGAGGCGTTCGCCGCAGCAGTGCGCGGCGCGACCCGG
This sequence comes from Mycobacterium sp., assembly GCA_049280695.1. Taxonomy (GTDB): domain Bacteria; phylum Actinomycetota; class Actinomycetes; order Mycobacteriales; family Mycobacteriaceae; genus Mycobacterium. The sequence continues at coordinate 1,973 of JBAPQQ010000460.1, read as the reverse complement.
TAGTGGGGATGCGCACCAGGCTGGCCCGGCTCTTGCGCCGGGACGAAGGCTCTGCGCAAGTACCCACCCGCACCCGTGTGGGCGCGTGGCTGGGCCGGCCGATGACGTCGTTTCACCTCGTCATCGCCGTGGTGGCGCTGCTGACCACGCTCGGGCTGATCATGGTTCTGTCGGCGTCGGGCGTGCGGTCCTACGACGACGACGGTTCGCCGTGGATCATCTTCGCGCGGCAGCTGCTGTGGACCGTGATCGGCCTCGTGGCGTTCTACGTCGCGCTGCGGGTGCCCGTGCGGGTGATGCGCAGCACCGCGACGTTCTCCTTCGTGTTCACCCTGTTCCTGCTCGTCCTGGTGTTGGTGCCGGGAGTCGGCAAGGAGGCCAACGGTTCCCGCGGCTGGTTCGTGATCGCGGGCTTCTCGATGCAGCCCTCGGAACTGGCCAAGATCGCGTTCGCGATCTGGGGTGCGCACATGCTGGCCGCCCGCCGCATGGAGCAGGCGTCGTTGCGCGAGATGCTCGTCCCGCTGGTGCCGGCGGCGGTCGTCGCGCTCGGCCTGATCGTCGCGCAGCCCGACCTCGGGCAGACGGTATCGCTGGCGATCATCCTGCTCGGTCTGCTGTGGTACGGCGGCTTGCCGCTGCGGGTGTTCCTGAGCTCGTTGATCGCCGCCGTCAGCGCAGGCGCGATACTCGCCGTGTCCGAGGGCTACCGCTCGGACCGCGTCCGCTCGTGGCTCAACCCCGGGGCCGACCCGCAAGACTCCGGCTACCAGGCCCGCCAGGCCAAGTTCGCCCTCGCCAACGGGGGCGTGTTCGGCGACGGGCTGGGGCAGGGCACCGCGAAATGGAACTACCTGCCCAACGCGCACAACGACTTCATCTTCGCGATCATCGGCGAAGAACTGGGGTTCATCGGCGCATTCGGCCTGCTGTGCCTGTTCGGGTTGTTCGCCTACACCGGCATGCGGGTGGCTCGTCGCTCGGCCGACCCGTTCCTGCGCCTGCTGTGTGCCACGGTGACCATGTGGGTGCTGGGCCAGGCGTCCATCAACGTCGGTTACGTGATCGGCTTGCTGCCCGTCACGGGCCTGCAGCTGCCTCTGATCTCTGCGGGCGGAACGTCCACGGCCACAACGCTTTTCATCATGGGCATGATCGCCAACGCGGCTCGTCACGAGCCGGAGGCGGTGGCTGCGCTGCGCGCGGGCCGCGACGACAAGGTGAACCGGCTGCTGCGGCTGCCGCTGCCCGAACCGTTCGTGCCGACCCGCACCGAGGTCCTGCGCGAACGTCTGCGGTCGCGGCCGGCTCCGGAAAAGCCCAAGCCGCCGAACAAGACCAAGCAAAAGGCCAAGCCTCAGAAGAAGGCCAAGCCGAAGACCAAGCAGAGCAAGGCCAGGTCGAACAAGGAAATGCCGCGCAAGACACCTGTCGGGGCGGGGGCGAGCCGGGAGTCAAGGCATCATAGAGTCGGCCAGCGTCGCACCGGCAGGAGTGGAGGTGCGCGGACCAGGAAGGTCAGCGTTTCGGGTGAATCGCGATGAGCACATCTCCGTCGTGCTCGCCGGCGGCGGCACCGCCGGCCACGTCGAGCCCGCAATGGCAGTCGCCGACGCGCTGACCGAGCTGAATCCCGGGGTGCGCATCACCGCCCTGGGTACCGCGCGTGGGCTCGAAACCCGCCTCGTCCCCGAGCGCGGGTATCACCTCGAGCTGATCACGCCGGTGCCGCTGCCGCGCAAACCCAACCGCGACTTGGTGAAGCTGCCGATGCGCGTGCGACGGGCGGTGCGTGAGGCGCGCGCCGTGCTCGACGGCGTCGGCGCCGACGTGATCGTCGGCTTCGGCGGCTATGTCGCGCTGCCGGCCTACCTGGCCGCCGGCCGCAAGGGGGTCCCGATCGTGATCCACGAGGCCAACGCCAGCGCGGGCCTGGCCAACCGCGTCGGTGCCCGGCGGGCGCGGCGGGTGCT
>JBAPQQ010000459.1:0-3035 GCA_049280695.1 Mycobacterium sp. | reverse complement strand
TTGTCGTGCAGAACCTTGGTGATCGCTGCGGTCAGCGTCGTCTTGCCGTGGTCAACGTGACCAATGGTCCCGATGTTGACGTGCGGCTTCGTCCGCTCGAACTTCGCCTTCGCCACTGTGGTGTCCTCCTGGACTTCTGTCGGTGCTTACTTATGGAAGCAGTTGTTGATCTTTTCAGTTGTGTGGTCGCGCCAAGACGGCGGGGCTACTGACCCGTCGCCTTCGCGATGATCGATTGCTCGACTCCGCGCCAGCTCCGGGCCTCGGGCTGGCGCCCTCGTGTCCTCACTGACCCGTCGCCTTCGCGATGATTTCCTTCGACACGTTCGCCGGCACTTCGGCGTACGAGTCGAACACCATGGAGTAGTTCGCCCGGCCCTGGGTCTTCGACCGAAGGTCGCCGACGTAGCCGAACATCTCCGACAGCGGCACATGTGCCTTCACGACGCGGGCACCGCTGCGCTCCTCCATGGCCTGGATCTGACCACGGCGGGAGTTCAGGTCGCCGATCACGTCACCCATGTAATCCTCGGGTGTGGTGACCTCGACGGCCATGATCGGCTCCAGGATCACCGGCTGGGCTTGTGCCGCAGCCTTTTTCAGTGCCTGAGAGCCGGCGATCTTGAATGCCATCTCCGACGAATCCACGTCGTGGTACGCGCCGTCGAGCAGCGAGACCTTCAGGTTCACCAGCGGGTAGCCGGCCAGAACGCCGTACTGCATCGCGTCCTGCGCACCGGCGTCCACCGACGGGATGTACTCGCGCGGGATGCGGCCGCCGGTGACCTTGTTCTCGAACTCGTAGGTGGCCCCGTCCTCGCCGTGGAACGGCCCGATCGAGATGATCACCTTTGCGAACTGGCCCGAGCCACCCGTCTGCTTCTTGTGGGTGAACTCGACCTTGTCCACCACCCGGCGGATCGTCTCCTTGTAGGCCACCTGCGGCTTGCCGACGTTGGCCTCGACCTTGAACTCGCGGCGCATCCGGTCCACCAGGATGTCCAGGTGCAACTCGCCCATGCCGCCGATGACGGTCTGGCCGGTCTCGGTGTCCTGGTGCACCTTGAAGGTCGGATCCTCCTCGGCGAGCTTCTGGATTGACAGGGAGAGCTTCTCCTGGTCGCTCTTGGTCTTGGGCTCGATGGCCACCTCGATCACCGGATCGGGGAACGTCATCGACTCCAACACGACCTGGTTGTTCGGATCCGAAAGCGTGTCACCGGTGGTGGTGTCCTTGAGCCCGATCACCGCGTAGATGTGGCCCGCGGACGCCGTGTCCACCGGGTTCTCCTTGTTGGAGTGCATCTGGAACAGCTTGCCCAGCCGCTCCTTCTTGCCCTTAGTGGCGTTGATGACCTGAGAACCGGAATCGACCTTGCCCGAGTAGACGCGGACGTAGGTCAGCTTGCCGAAGAAGGGGTGCGTGGCGACCTTGAACGCGAGCGCGGAGAACGGCTCGTCGGTCGACGGCTTGCGGTTGACCTCTTTGTCTTCCTGACCGGGGACATGGCCCGTCGCGGCCGGGACGTCCAGCGGCGACGGCAGGTAGTCGACCACCGCGTCGAGCATGGGCTGCACGCCCTTGTTCTTGAACGCGCTGCCGCACAGCACCAGGTAGGCCTGCGAGGTGATCGTCAGCTTGCGCAGGGCGACTTTGATCTCGTCGATGCTGAGTTCCTCACCGCCGAGGTACTTTTCGAGCAGCGCATCGTCGGTTTCGGCAACGGCCTCGAGCAGCTTCGTGCGGTATTCGTCGGCCTTCTCGGCCAGTTCGGCCGGGATGTCGATGGTGTCGTAGGTTTCACCGAGCTTGGTTTCGCCGCGCCACACCTTGGCGTTCATCTCGACCAGGTCGACGATGCCTTCGAAGCCCCCCTCGGAGCCGATCGGCAGCTGGATCGGGATGACGTTCGCGCCCAGCCGGTCTTGCATGGTTTTCACCGAGAAGTAGAAGTCGGCGCCGATCTTGTCCATCTTGTTGACGAAACAGATCCGGGGGACGTCGTACTTGTCGGCCTGGCGCCACACCTGCTCGGACTGCGGCTCCACGCCTTCCTTGCCGTCGAACACGGCGACGGCGCCGTCGAGCACGCGCAGGCTGCGCTCCACCTCGACGGTGAAATCGACGTGCCCGGGGGTGTCGATCAGGTTGATCTGATGGTCTTTCCAGAACGTGGTGGTGGCAGCCGAGGTGATCGTGATCCCCCGCTCCTGCTCCTGCTCCATCCAGTCCATGGTGGCGGCACCGTCGTGCACCTCCCCGATCTTGTAGCTGATACCGGTGTAGTAGAGGATGCGCTCGGTTGTCGTGGTCTTGCCGGCGTCGATGTGCGCCATGATGCCGATGTTGCGGACCTTGCTCAGGTCTGTCAGCACGTCCTTCTGTGCCACGGAAGTCTCACTCTTTTCGGTTGCTCGGTTGCTGTTGTGGTCACGCTCGGCGGCCGCTTCTCTGCCGCCGATCGTTCACCAGCGGTAGTGCGCGAAGGCCCGGTTCGCCTCGGCCATCTTGTGGGTGTCCTCCCGTCGCTTGACGGCGGCACCCAGGCCATTGCTGGCATCGAGGATCTCGTTGGCCAGGCGCTCGACCATGGTCTTCTCACGGCGCGCCTTGGAGAAGCTGACCAGCCAGCGCAATGCCAGCGTGACCGACCGATCCGGGCGCACCTCGACCGGCACCTGGTAGGTGGCGCCGCCGACACGGCGGCTGCGGACCTCCAGGGCCGGCTTGACGTTGTCGAGCGCGCGCTTGAGGGTGACCACCGGATCGGTGCCGGTCTTGTCGCGAGCCTGTTCGAGCGCACCATAGACAATGCGTTCGGCCAGCGATTTCTTCCCGTCGAGCAGGACCTTGTTGACCAGTTGGGTGACCAGCTGCGACCCGTATACCGGGTCGTTGACCAGCGGACGCTTGGGAGCGGGCCCCTTGCGCGGCATCAGCTCTTCTCCTTCTTGGCGCCGTAGCGGCTGCGGGCCTGCTTGCGGTTCTTCACACCCTGGGTGTCCAGCGACCCGCGGATGATCTTGTAGCGCAC
>JBAPQQ010000458.1:0-2421 GCA_049280695.1 Mycobacterium sp. | reverse complement strand
GCTGGCAGCCGGTCTCGGGCCGGCCCCGGGGGCGGACCGGCCGCGGCGGATCGCCCAGGTCAACTATCTGGGCGTGGTCGACTTGCTCGACGCATGGCGACCTGCCTTCGCCGCCGCCGAGCGCGCCAAAGTCGTGGTCATCTCCAGTAACTCGACTACCACCGTGCCTGCGGTGCCCGGCCGCGCCATTCGCGCATTGCTGGGTCACGACGCCGACAAGGCGGTGCGCAGTGTGCGATGGTTCGGCAAGAACGCCGCGGTCATGATGTACGCCGCCTCGAAGATCGCGGTCAGCCGCTGGGTGCGACGCACCGCGGTAGCCCCGCAGTGGGCGGGGGCAGGGATCCGGCTGAACGCTCTGGCACCCGGTGCGATCATGACACCGCTTCTGCAGGAGCAGTTGTCGAATCCTCAAGAGGCCAAACAGGTTCGGCGCTTCCCGATCCCCATCGGCGGATTCGGCGATGCCGGCCAGCTGGCCGACTGGATGTGCTTCATGCTCTCCGACGCTGCCGACTTCTTGTGCGGCAGTGTGGTTTTCGTCGATGGCGGGTCGGACGCATACTTCCGCGCCGATGACTGGCCCGAGCCGATTCCGGCGTATCGGCTGGTTCGGTTCCTCCGGCGATTCCGCGGCTACCGCGGCGCCTGACGCGTCACCGGGCCAGCAGGATGGTGCGGGCCCGTTCGGTGTCGGCCTCCATTTCGCCGATGAGGTCGCTCACCTCGGCGAACCTGCGCTGCCCGCGGATCCGGGCGACGAAGTCGATCGCGACGTGCTGGCCGTACAGGTCGGCGGAGGTGTCGAGGACGTACGCCTCGACCGTGCGGGTGCGCCCCGAGAACGTCGGATTGGTGCCGACGGACACGGCGGCCTGATAGCGCTCGCCCGGCACCGCGGTGCCGACGACGGGCCCGTGGCCCAGCACCGTGAACCAGGCTGCGTACACGCCGTCGGCCGGGATCGCTGAGTACATCGGTGGGGCGACATTGGCGGTGGGGAATCCGAGTATGCGGCCGCGCCCCTCGCCGCGGACCACCACGCCCTCTACCCGGTGCGGCCGGCCCAGCGCCTCGGCGGCGGCCACCACGTCACCGGCGTCGACGCAGGACCGGATGTAGGTGGACGAGAACGTCACGGTCTCGTCGTCGTGGTGCTCTGCGAGCACCGACATGGCCCGGACCGCGAACCCGAACCGCTCGCCGGCCTGGCGCAGCGTATTGACGTTGCCGGCAGCCTTCTTGCCGAACGTGAAGTTGTCGCCGACCACCAGCTCGACGACGTGGAGCCGCTCCACGAGAAGCTCGTGGACGAAGCGGTCCGGGGGCAGCTTCATGAACTCCGGCGTGAACGGCACCACGAGGAAGACGTCGATGCCCATCTCCTCGACGAGCTCGGCGCGCCGGGTCAGCGTGGTCAGCTGCGCCGGATGGCTGCCGGGATGCACCACTTCCATCGGGTGGGGGTCGAACGTCATCAGCACCGACGGCACCCCGCGGGACCGGCCTTCCTTCACCGCGGTCGCGATCAGTTCCTGGTGACCGCGGTGCACGCCGTCGAACACGCCGATCGTGAGCACGCATCGGCCCCAGTCGGTGGGGATCTCCTCCTGGCCGCGCCAGCGTTGCACAGCGGCAAGCCTACGACCCCCGGGGGAGGGCGCGCGAGATGCCCGAACTGCGGCTCAAGTGCCTAGACTTTGACCCGTGACTGCAGCCGACGACGCCCGCGGGCTGACGTCGGTCGCCCAGGACTACCTCAGGGTGATCTGGAAGGTCCAGGAATGGTCCGGCGACAAGGTCAGCACCAAGCTGCTGGCCGAACGGCTCGGAGTGTCGGCAAGCACGGCGTCGGAGACGATTCGCAAGCTCGCCGACCAGGATCTCGTCGAACACGAGAAATACGGCGCGGTGACGCTGACCGAGCGGGGCCGGCGGGCGGCGGTGTCGGTGGTCCGCCGCCACCGACTGCTGGAGACCTTCCTGGTGCAGGTTCTCGGCTATGGCTGGGACGAGGTGGACGACGAAGCCGAGGTGCTCGAGCACGCCGTCAGCGACCTGATGCTGTCGCGGATCGACGCGAAGCTGGGCTACCCCCGGCGCGACCCGCACGGCGACCCGATTCCTACGCTCGACGGCCGGGTCCCCACTCCGCCGGCCCGGCAACTTTCCACGTGCGCCGACGGCGAGCACGGCTCGGTGGCCCGCATCTCCGACGCCGACCCCGAGATGCTGCGGTACTTCGACTCGGTCGGCATCGCGCTGGATTCGCATCTGACCGTGCTGGCGCGCCGTGACTTCGCCGGGACGGTGTCGGTGGAGATCGGCAACGGACACGACGGCGGCGACGCGGCGAACCACACCGTGGAGCTGGGACACCCTGCGGCAGAGTCGATTTGGGTGGTGCCCTGCTAGACCTGC
>JBAPQQ010000457.1:0-4753 GCA_049280695.1 Mycobacterium sp. | reverse complement strand
GCCGTCAGCGGTTCGACGGTGGCGCCGTCGTTGCTGGTGTCGACGAGCAGCCACTGCGTGCCGGCGTCTGCGATGACGTACTCGCCGGGCTTGGCACCCAGCACTACGGGCAGCGTGCCGCTGACGCGAGCCGACTCGCAGCGCAGGTCGCCCTCGAGCGCGAGGCCGGCGCTGCGCTGGCCGGACATCAGGTTACCGAGAACCTGCTCGTCGTCGACGAGAAGGGCGGCCAGTGCGGTGGTCACGACCGGGCCGGGAACCAGCGCGTACGCGGCCTCCTCGAGCATCGCGCACAGATCGGCGACGCCGCCCCCGGCCCCCGACAGCGACTCGGGCACCGCGACGCCGAACAGGCCCAATTCCGCCAGTCCGCGGAACGGCTCCTGCCAGGCGTCGGCGTCCCCATGCTCGACGGCTCGTGCGGCAGCGGTCGTCTCGGAGGCCGATGCCCACGAGCGCACCAGCTCCCTGGCCGCCGTCTGCTCGTCCGAGATGCTCGCCGCCGACACGATCAGCCTCCTAAGCCGGAAGGGAAAGGCAGGTGCAGCCTACTAGAACGTGTTCTAATAGTTTCCGTGCCGGTAGTCGAACCGGTGCGCGTAACAGCAGGACACGAGCGTGTGCCGACCGGCGCCGGCCAAGAAATTCGCCGACGGCGTGCGTATCGTTTCCTGATGTAGACGAAGACAAGGAGCCGCTTACCGCATGTCGACGCCAGCTCAGGCCGGTCCGGGCTCGCCGGGCGAACCGCGTCAGCCTCATGTCCTGACGGTTGCCGCGTTGGCCGAGTCGGAACTGGGCTCGGAGGCACAGCGCGAGCGCCGCAAGCGCATCCTCGACGCCACCTTGGCTATCGCCTCTAAGGGCGGATACGAAGCGGTTCAAATGCGTGCCGTCGCCGAACGCGCCGACGTCGCCGTCGGCACGCTCTACCGGTACTTCCCGTCGAAGGTCCATCTCTTGGTGTCCGCGCTCGGCCGCGAGTTCGAGCGCATCGACGCAAAGACGGATCGAATGGCATTGGGCGGCAGTCCTTATCAGCGGCTCCATCAGATGATCAGCCGACTGAACCGGGCCATGCAGCGCAATCCGCTGCTGACCGAGGCGATGACGCGGGCCTTCGTCTTCGCCGACGCGTCCGCGGCCGGTGAGGTCGACCACGTCGGCAAACTGATGGACAGCATGTTCGCCCGGGCGATGAGCGACGGCGAGCCTACCGAGGACCAGTACCACATCGCGCGCGTGATCTCCGACGTGTGGCTGTCCAACCTGCTGGCCTGGCTGACCCGGCGTGCGTCGGCGACCGACGTCAGCAAGCGGCTCGATCTGGCCGTGCGACTGCTGATCGGCGACGAAGAGCACCCGAAGATCTGAGCGCTCGCGCCCGTGGGGGGTCAGGCGGGTGGGCCGGCCGTGCGGCCACGGACCAGCTCGGTGGCCAGCACCTCGTCGACCGGCAATCCCGTTCTCGGCGGCGTGTGCAGCAATTCGCCTGCGCGGCGGCCTTTTTCGAGGTTCGGCTGCTTCACGGTGGACAACCCGCGGCGCAGCGCCTCGGGCACACCGTCGAAGCCTGTGACGGTCATCTGGCCCGGCACGTAGATGCCGTGCGCCCGTAGGTAATCCATCGCCGACAACGCCAGCACGTCGGCCGTGCACATCAGCGCAGTGATCCGCGGATTCGCCTCCAGCGCGACCTCGGCAGCGGCCCCGCCCGAGGTCGGCAGGTGCTCGTAGCTCTCCACCACGGTCAGCGACCCGGGGCCCAGCCCGGCCGCCGCCAGCGCTTCGCGAACGCCGTTGATGCGCTCGCGCTGGACGTGAAAATGCGGCGACGCCAACCGTTCTGGGCTCGCCACCACCGCTCCCCCCCGCGTGCGCTCCCGACCCAGCCGCATGGTGAGCAATCCGATCTCTCGATGCCCGAGGCCAAGGACGTATTCGGCGAGTTCACGCATCGCCGCGCGATCGTCGATGCAGACCCCCGACGTGCCGGCCACCTGCTTGGGCTGGTCGACGACCACGACCGGCAGATTGCGTGCGAGCGCCACCTGCAGGTACGGGTCGTCGTCGGCCACCGAGTAGACCACGAACCCGTCGACGCCGGCGTCGAGGACCGCGTGCGACCCCTCGGCGAGGCTGCGCCCCGGCCCGACCGCCACCAACAGCAGTCCCTGACCCACCTCTTCGCACGATTCGGCAAGCCCCGCGACGAAACTCACCGCAGCGGGATCGCTGAAGGCATAGTTGAGCGGCTCGGTGAGCACCAAGCCCACCGCTCCGGCCTTGCGGGTGCGCAGCGACCGCGCCACCGGATCCGGGCCTGGATAACCCAGCCGCTTGGCCGTTTCGAGCACGCGTTCCCGGAGGTCGGCCGACAACTGGTCGGGCCGGTTGTAGGCGTTGGAGATCGTGGTCCGAGAGACCTTCAACTCAGCAGCCAGCGAGGCCAGGGTGGCCCGCCGCCGGTGCACGGAAGGCCTGGACATGGTGTGTCAGGCTAGTGCATCTCGGCAGCGGCTCTTGTGCCGATGCGCTACATTAATGGAAACGGTTTTCATTTGTGGTAAGTCGAGGGGCCATGCGACGGCTGTTGTTCTGCCTGGTCGCCGCGGTCGCGGCGCTGTCGGCGTGCGGCCCGTCGCCGGACCGATCGGACAAAATTAGTGTGGTCGCGTCGACGAACGTATGGGGTTCCGTCGCGGCGGCGGTGGGCGGCGATTTCGTGCAGGTGCGCTCGATCATCGACGACCCGGCGCAGGACCCGCATTCCTACGATGCGAGCCCCGCGGACGCGGCAGCGCTCAGCGACGCGCAGTTGGTGGTGTACAACGGCGGCGGCTACGACGGTTTCGCCGAGAAGGTGCTGGCCCAGCACGGCACGGTCAGCCGGGTCGACGCGTTCACCGTCGGCGGTCACCAGCGGGGCAGTAATCCGCACGTCTTCTACGACCTCGGGACTGTGGCGCTGGTCGCCGACGCCATCGCCAGGCAACTGGGTGCCGCCGATCCCACTCACGGCGCCGACTACACGTCGAACGCCCAGCGGTTCACCGCCGGAATCGACGACATCGAGGCCACGCAACGGGCCGTCGCGGCCGCACATCCCGGCGCGGTCGCGATAGCCACCGAGGACATCGCCGAGTATCTGGAAACCGCGACAGGTTTGACCGACAAGACACCCGAGGGCTACCTGAGGGCTGTCGCCGCCGACACCGATCCGCCGCCGGCCGACATCGCAGCCGTCCTCGACGTCATCGATTCGCACGACGCCCAGGTGGTGCTGTTCAACCCTCAAACCGAGACCTCGGTGACGCGTCGCATCGTGGACGCCGCCAACGCCGGCGGCGTGCCTGTCGTGGAGGTACGCGAAACACTGCCTGCCGGAAGCGATTTCCTGAGCTGGCAGCGCCACACTGTCGAGCAGCTGAGCGCAGCGCTGCAAGCAACGGACGTCCACACACCGTGAACGCGCCCGTTGTCCAGCTCGGCGCCGCCGGCCTGAGACTCGGCGACCGTGCGCTCTGGGACGAGCTGGACCTGACCATCGACGCCGGGCAGTTCGTCGCGATACTCGGGCCCAACGGCTCGGGGAAGACCTCGCTGCTGAGGGTGCTGACGGGTCAGCTTGCGTTGACGAGCGGCACTGTTCTCATTGAGGGGCAACCCGTTTCGGCGGGCCGCAGCAACGTCGGCTACATCCCGCAGCATCGCACCGAGCGGGGCCAGACCATGCGGGGCCGCGACCTGGTCCAGCTCGGAGTCGACGGACACCGGTGGGGGTTGACCGGACGCCGAGCGGCCCGCCGGCAGCGTGACCTGGCCGTGCAACGAGCTCTCGGCGAGGTGGGTGCGAGCCACCTCGACCGCACACCGCTCTCGGTGATGTCGGGCGGGGAGCTGCAACGGCTGAGGATCGCGCAGGCACTGGCCGGTGATCCCGTGCTGTTGCTGTGCGACGAGCCGCTGCTGAACCTCGATCCGGCCAGCGCCCAACATGTTTCGGAGCTCATCGACAAACGCAGGCACGAGGCTTCCACCGCGGTGCTGTTCGTCACCCATGACATCAACCCGGTGCTGCCGTTCGTCGACCGGGTGCTGTACCTGGTCGACGGAAGGTTCCGTATCGGTGCGGTCGACGAGGTGATGACGTCGGAGAACCTGTCGGCTCTCTACCGCTCGGCCGTCGACGTGGTCCGAGTGCACGGGCAGTACGTCGTGGTGGGGAACCGGGGGTTCTGCCATGAGTGACGCCCTGGACGAGCTGCTGCACAACCTCTTCGCCTTCGACGTCACCGCGGATCTCTTGAGCCGTGGGTTCGTCCAGCAGGCGTTGGTCGCCGGCGCGCTGCTGGCGCTGGTCGCCGGGCTGGTCGGGCCGTTCGTCGTGATGCGGCAGATGTCTTTCGCGGTGCACGGTTCCAGCGAACTGTCCTTGACCGGCGCGGCTTTCGCGTTGCTCACCGGGCTCAACGTCGGAGCGGGCGCACTGATCGGCAGCCTGGTGGCGGCAGTGCTGTTCGGCATCCTGGGTCATCGTGCACGGGAACGGGATTCGGCGATCGGTGTCGTCCTCGCGTTCGGATTGGGCTTGGCGGTGCTGTTCATCAACCTTTACCCGGGCCGGGCCGGAACGAGTTTCGCGCTGCTGACGGGCCAGATCGTCGGTGTGGGTTATTCGGGGCTGGCGCAACTGGTGGTGGTGGCCGTGGTCGTCGCGGTCGTGCTCGGCGTCGCGGCACGCCCCTTGCTC
>JBAPQQ010000456.1:0-2263 GCA_049280695.1 Mycobacterium sp. | reverse complement strand
GCGCTGCTCCGGCGCGCGGGTGCGCCACACCAGCCAGCGCGGTGCCACGCCCTCCGACGCCGACATGGCTGTGCTGACCGACTATCTCGTCATCGATCCAGCGCTCGTGCGTGAACTGCACGCCGCGGGCACGCCGCATTTGCTGGTCCGGGTTCGTGACGGTAACGGGCTGGTCGGGCCCATGGTGGTCCCCGGCGTCACGAGCTGCCTGCGCTGCGCCGATCTGCACCGCAGCGACCAGGACGCAGCCTGGCCGGCGGTGGCCGCGCAGCTGCGGGATACCGTCGGCACCGCGGACCGGGCGACTGTGCTGGCGACGGCGGCGCTGGCGGTCAACCAGGTGGACAGGGTGCTGCGGGCGACCCGGGGCGACGGCGGGGCTGCCGACACCCGTCCGCCGTCGACGCTGGACGCGACTCTGGAGTTCGACGTCGGCGCGAGCTCGATCGTCTCGCGGCAGTGGGCGCGGCATCCGCGCTGCTCGTGTTGAAAACGTGTCTGCCTCCCACGCAAACGCCCTTTGTTGTCACTTCGTTGCCGGGGAGTCTGCGCGGTCGGGGATGATGGTGGGGTGGCAGACATCAAACGTGGGCGCACCGCCCGCAATGCGAAGCTCGCGGGCCTTGGTGCCGGGATGGCCGGCCGGGCCGCGCTGGGCTTCGGCAAGCGGTTGACCGGGAAGTCGAAAGACGAGGTCAGCGCCGAGTTGATGGACAAGGCCGCCCAGCAGTTGTTCACCGTGCTCGGCGAACTCAAGGGCGGCGCCATGAAGGTCGGCCAGGCGCTGTCGGTGATGGAGGCCGCAATTCCCGAGCAGTACGGCAAGCCGTACCGCGAAGCGCTGACCAAGCTGCAGAAGGATGCGCCGCCGCTGCCGGCCGCCAAGGTGCATCGGGTACTCGATCAACAGCTCGGCACCAAGTGGCGGGACCGCTTCCTGTCGTTCGACGACATTCCGGTGGCCTCGGCCAGCATCGGGCAGGTGCACAAGGCCGTCTTTCACGACGGCCGAGAGGTCGCGGTGAAGATCCAGTACCCCGGCGCGGACGAGGCGTTGCGCGCGGACCTGAAGACCATGCAGCGCATGGTCGGCGTACTCAAACAGCTCTCCCCCGGAGCCGACGTGGACGCCGTGGTCGACGAGCTGATCGAGCGCACCGAGATGGAGCTCGACTACCGGCTCGAGGCCGAGAACCAGCGGGCGTTCGCCAACGCATACGAAGGGGATCGTAAGTTCTTGATTCCCCATATCGTGGCGAGTGCGCCGAAGGTGTTGGTTGCCGAGTGGATCGAAGGCATCCCGATGTCGCAGATCATCCGCACCGGCACCGCCGAACAACGCGATCTGATGGGCACGCTGCTGGCCGAGCTGACTTACAGCGCACCGAAACGCCTGGAGATGATGCACGGCGACGCCCATCCCGGCAACTTCATGCTGATGGCCGACGGAAAGATGGGCGTCATCGACTTCGGCGCGGTGGCGCCGTTGCCGGGCGGGCTTCCCGTCGAACTGGGCCACATGCTGCGCTTCGCTCTCGACAAGGACTACGACAACCTCGTCGCCACCATGGAGCAGATAGGTTTCATCCAGCCCGGCGAGCAGGTCTCGGTGCGCGAAATCGACGACATGCTGCGCCAATACGTCGAGCCGGTGCAAAGCGAAGTGTTCCACTTCACCCGCAAATGGCTGCAGCGGATCGCCGCGGATCAGATGGACAGGTCAGTCGCGCAGATCAAGACCGCGCGCCAGCTTGACGTGCCGGCCAAGCTGGCCATCCCGATGCGCGTGATCGCGTCGAACGTCGCCATCTCGTGCCAGCTCGATGCGCATGTCCCGATCAAGTCGATTGCGCAGCAATATATTCCGGGTTTTGCCGAGGCGGCCTAGCGTTCTCGGCGAGATCTGCACCGGGGCTGTCATCCGTGAGAATCACCATCCTGGTGCAGAATTCGGCGAGGCAGCCCGGGTACATGTCATGCCGCCTCGGCGTTCTTGCGCGGACGTCCTCGCGGACGCTTGCGTGCGATGATCTCGCCTCGCTCGAAGATCTCTCCACCCCAAACGCCCCACGGCTCCTCGCGTTCCAGCGCTGCCTGTAGGCATTGGCGCTGGATCGGGCAGGCCGTGCACAACTGCTTAGCGCGTTCGAGGTCGGCGGGATCTTCGGCGAACCACAAATCGGGATCGCCTGCATGACAAGGCAGTTCGGTCCAGACTCTCGCCCGGCACGTCGAGAGTGACATGTCCTGTTCACCTGCTTCC
>JBAPQQ010000455.1:0-4931 GCA_049280695.1 Mycobacterium sp. | reverse complement strand
CGGGTGAGCCGGTCGGCGACCTGTTCGATCAGTGTTTCCTCGCTCGTATCAATCATGGTGATCCCTCACGTGGTGACAGCGGCGTATCACGCGCTTGCCGGTTTGGGCCTCGTCGTCTTGCTGGTCTTGCTGCGCGTCCGTTGGCCCACAACCGTCTTTGGTCCGGTCTTGTCGTGTCCGTGCTCGGGGCCGGCCGCGCCGGAGCCTCGATTCGGGTCTTGGTCGCCGAAGCGTCGCCCTGTTTTCCAGCACGCGCGCCGGCCTCGTGAGTCACCACCGCTGCGCCCGCGCCGATTGCCAGCGCCACCGGCCAATCGACGACGCTTATCGCAGCCAAGGCGCCGAGCGCCCCGTAAAAGGCGAGCTGGTCGGGTGGAGGCAGCGATACCTTGCCCACCACGGGAATACGTACCGAGAATCTCTGGGCATGCTCCACCAGGCGGGATGCGTCGTCCCGACGAGACGCCAGGAAAGATCGCGGCGATGTGGTCATGTTCGTATCCCATCAGTCGATATGTCCGAATGCCTGACGTCGATCATTTGCGGTCTGCCGCCCCATAGGCAGGGCCTAAGGTCACTTGCTCGGCCGCCGAAAGCTGCCGCCCAGCCGAGAGCCGCTGTGCCGTGGTGCATTTCACAGCGTGATGTACAGGCGAACAGAAGCGGTTGTTTGTTTCTCGGCACGTTCGTGTCGCGTTCAACTGCGCGACACCAGTTGGTCACACACGGGGAGTTGTGTAAATCACATGACGGACTTCCTGCGCGGCGTCGGTCATGATCCGTTGCTGATGGCGGGTGTTCGTCTCCTGACGCCTCCTCTCCGGGAGGTCTACGCAGTCCTGGTGCGGGCCGGCATCATCATCATCGAAGAAGGCTGATCGGTCCCTTGCCGCGCGTAGCCTGACGCCGTGCTGGTTGACATCGTGGTCTACGACGGCGTTGACGAGATGGATGCGATCGGCCCGCTGGAGGTTCTTCGCAGTGCCGGTGCAGCCGGTGCGGATCTCGGCGTCCGGCTGGTGACGCGAACTCCCCAGCCTGTTGTGACGGGTGCCTACGGGCTGCGATTTGTCCCCGACAAGACTTTCGTACCCGGCGAGGCCGACATCATCGTCGTGACCGGCGGTGGCTGGGCGGCCCGAGCGGATCGCGGCGCGTGGGGTGAGGCGCAGCGGGGCGACTGGTTGCCACTTCTTGCGGAGGCTGCCCAGACCGCACATATCGTCGCTGCCGCGTGTACCGGGAGCATGCTGCTCGCGCACGCCGGGGTCATCGGTAACCGAAGGGCCGCAACGCATCACACGGCGTGGGAGGACTTACAGGCGACGGGGGCGACACTGGTCAAGGACCGGGTGGTCGACGACGGTGACTTGGTGACGAGCGGCGGTGTCACCAGCGGGCTCGACCTCGCGCTCTGGCTCGTCGAGCGGGAGTTCGGTCGCGACCTGGCCGAGCGCACCGCCGCGAGGATGGAATACGCCCGGGCCGTGCCGAAGCCACGCTCGTCCTGACAGCAGAGATTGGCGTCACCCGCTCGTTGGCACATCGAACTCGGCGTACATGCCGGCACCACAGTGGCCGGCGATGTTGCACAAGAGTTCGTAACGCCCCGGCGGTGCAGGCGTGGGCTAGGTGCGGGTTAGGCGGGTGAGGATGGCAGCGACGGCGAGGCCGGCTGCGGCGATTGAGGCCGTGCGGGCGTGCTGGGACACCAGCATCTGGGGCGCCCGCTGATGGGAACGACTGTCGAATTCGCCGTGCGCACCGTAATCGTCATTGACGTCGCGGGGATCCCACAGGTTGTTCGGTCGGTTCGCGTTGACGGGATCGCTGGTTTGTTGGGAGTTGTAACCCGTTTTGGCCAGATAGCGATCCAGCAGGGCGGGGGCAATTTTTTGCCCGATGGTGGTGGCGGCGGTGCTGGCGCCGACCCAGTATTGCTTGCGGTGGGGATGCTCGGCGGCGAACAGCACTGCCCGGGCCGCGACTTCGGGCTGATAGATGGGCGGCACCGGCTGTGGATGTCTGGGTAGTCGGGACAGCACCCAGGAGAACTGGGGGGTGTTGACCGCGGGCATCTGCGCGATGGTGATGGCGATGTTGCTGTGCTCGTGCAACAGTTCGGTGCGCACGGATTCGGTGAAGCCGTTGATGGCATGTTTGGCTCCGCAGTAGGCGGACTGCAACGGTATGGCGCGGAAGCCGAGCGCGGAGCCGACTTGCACGATGGTGCCGGCGTTGCGCGGCCGCATCCGAGACAGCGCCACCATGGTGCCGTAGACGTACCCGAGATAGCTGACGTCGGTCACGCGACGGTATTCCTCGGCAGTGATTTCGTGAAACGGGGCGAACACGGACGTGAATGCGACGTTGATCCAGACGTCGATGGGTCCGAAGGACTGTTCGAATGCGGTGGCTGCCGCGTCGACCTGGTCGTACTCGGCGACATCGGTGGAGATAGCCATCGCCTGGCCTCCGGCGGCTTCGACGTCCTTGACGGCAGCATCGAGGCCGCCCTGCCCGCGGGCGAGCAGTGCGATGTTGTCGCCTCGGGCACCGAATAGGCGGGCGACGGCGCGCCCGATCCCGGCGCTGGCTCCGGTGATGACGACGTTCCGTGGTGTTGACATAGTGGGCTTCTTTCTCTGTGAGCCTGTCTCGGCTGCATGATCCATCGCCTGGCTGCCCGGTTCAGCGGGACCGTTGTGGTGGTGTCTGGCAGGCACAGCTGTGTGGTCGGAGCTTCGCTGAGCTCCGTGCGCGGGCGGCGACGTTGTGGGCTCCGCGAAAGGCTGGGATTTGGCTCCGGGGCGGGTAACCCAGTCCGGGCCTTCGAGCACGTCGGGGATGAGCCAATACAGGACAGCTAAGTTCGCCGACGCCAGCACTCCGTGCAAGACGATGTCGCGGGCTTCAAATCCCAGTGGGCCCGGTGCGTGGTGGGCGGCGGCGACTGCGCCGACCATCACCAAGACCATGAAAACCACTGCGGCAACAGCGCTGACGGTGATCGCTGCCCTGCGCTGCAGCGTACCGAGCAAGGCCAATATCCCGAACCCGAGCAGGAGCGCACTGTGCCAGGGCGTCAGGGCCAGCCCCAGCACCGGGGCGCCGGCGGGCGGGGCGTCGGGATGCATTGCGGCCGAGATGAACCCGGCGACGCCAAGCGCAATCAACAGAAGAGCCTCGCCCAGTAGGAACCACCGGCCCTGGCGGAAGTGGCCCGGGTTGCGACTCTCCAGACGCATCCCAGACGTCCAACGGCCGAAAGGGCCTCGGGTCACGGGTGACATTGGTCAGCCCTCCCGGCGCATCGGTGTTGCATTCTCGATCCTCGTGCCGCTCTGTTCCTGTCTCTTGGCGGCATACCCGTTCCGCTCCTCGGCACGCACTGGCACCGAAATTTTCAGCGACATCCCAGGCGGGCTGCCCGATGCATTCCTCACCAATCCGGCGTGGACATCGGCTCAGTAGGAAGGTGCTGGCGTGCGTCAACGCTGCACCACGGTGTGCCCTGCGTCCATTGATGCCGCAGCTGGTTCCGGTCGTGAATCTCGCGCTGCCCCATGGCCAATTCGACGGATTGACGCCAAGAGGTTGCTATTGCGGGCTCAGCCGTGTTCGTCGACGTAGCGCTGCGGATCCCGATTCTTTGCGGCCACGCCGTCTGGATGCGACGCCTGGTGGACGAGGAATTGCACACCGATGTCGTGGCGGGTCTGCAGGTCGGCGTGGCGGCGGAAGTCGGGCAGGTCGTCTCGCTCCTCCTCGGCCATGTGATCGCTGTTGGCGACCCGCGCCGCTCTGACTGCAGCCCACCACTTTTCGGTCCCGACCTGATGATCGGCGGCCGCGGCGACGGCGTCACGGATCTCGTTGTGGTCTTTGATCGCATCCTTCGTCTCGTCCTGCGGACCGTCACCGCCGGGGCTTCCGCGCCCGATGTCGAGCAGCCGCGGGTAGAAGACCTTCTCCTCCGCGGCTGCGTGGACCTCGAGAAAGGTCGCCAGCCTTTCCCAGATCGCGGTGAGACTGCCTACGTCGCTATCGGCGAGGTCATCGAGCAGCGCGAACATGCGGCGTTGCTCGTGGTGCTGGACCAGGATGAGGTCGGTGATATCCATCAGGTTTCCTTTCTGACGTGAGCCGGTGCTACGAAGCCCGGTCACAGCGTGCGACCACCGAACCGACATGTCGTGCGCCTTGATCGGTGTCGACACGCGGGTCGACACCGTCCTGGAACAGGATGATGATGTCCGAGCCGCCGAAGGCGAAGTAGCCGAACTCCTCTCCCTTTGCCACGCGGGTACCCGCCACGGCGGAGAGGTTGACCGAAGCGACGTGGGACATGCCCACTGGCACAACCGCGACGACGCCCAAGTCGCCGTGCTCGGACGCGGACGTGTCGAGTGTCACCACGCCTCGGGTCTGGAAGAACTCGTAGCCGCTCTGGCTGCTATCCCGGGACTTGAGCTCGTGGTCTTCGAGGTCTACCTGCATGAAGACCTGGCCGGCGATGACGAAGGATTCCTCGACGAGGCCCGACACCGGGAGGTGGAAGCGGTGGTAGGCCGACGGCGGCAGCATGTAGTGCACGAACGTTCCGTTGCCGAAAGCGTTGGCGTAGCGGCTGCCTTCGAGGAGCTGCGTGATGTTGCCGTAATGATGACCCTTGACCGTAGTGGCCGGGATATTGTGCTCGGCGTCGATGTCAAAGCGGTGCCGGAAACTGCAGTCGGCCGGTGAGGTCACGACGCGGTTGTCGGTGGGTTCAGAGATCGGCCTCAACCCTGCGTTGAGTTCGCGAGCGAAAAATTGGTTGAAGGTCAGCCAGCCACTGGGCATGTTCGGGCGACCACCGATCAGCGACTCCTCGATGGTGTACTCCGGGGCGTCACGGAGAAAGGACTCCAGGATGTCGTCGTTGAACG
>JBAPQQ010000454.1:0-2046 GCA_049280695.1 Mycobacterium sp. | reverse complement strand
ACGGTGCCTCCTGCGGGGTCAGCGTCTCGATCGGCGCGCAGTCGCCCGACATCGCCCAGGGGGTCGACACCGGCTACGAGGCGCGCACGGCGGGCACCTCCGACGACGAGATCGAACGCCAGGGCGCCGGCGACCAAGGCCTGATGTTCGGCTACGCCATCAGGGACACCCCCGAGTTGATGCCGCTGCCGATCGCGCTGGCCCACCGCCTGGCACGCAGACTGACCGAGGTGCGCAAGAACGGCGTGCTGGGCTACCTGCGCCCCGACGGCAAGACGCAGGTCACCGTCCGGTACGACGGCCACACCCCGGTGCGCCTCGACACCGTGGTGCTGTCGACGCAGCATGCCGACGGCATCGACCTCGAAGGCACGCTGACCCCCGACATCCGGGAGAAGGTCGTCAACACGGTGCTGAACGACCTCGCACACGAGTCGATGGACACCTCGGACTATCGGCTGCTGGTCAACCCGACAGGAAAGTTCGTGCTCGGCGGTCCGATGGGCGACGCCGGCCTGACCGGCCGCAAGATCATCGTCGACACCTACGGCGGCTGGGCCCGCCACGGCGGCGGCGCGTTCTCCGGCAAGGATCCGTCCAAGGTGGACCGTTCCGCGGCCTACGCGATGCGCTGGGTGGCAAAAAACGTGGTCGCAGCGGGGCTGGCGGACCGCGTCGAGGTGCAGGTCGCCTATGCGATCGGCAAGGCCGCCCCGGTCGGGCTGTTCGTGGAAACGTTCGGCACCGAGACCGTCGACCCCGCCCGTATCGAGAAGGCCATCACGTCGGTCTTCGACCTGCGGCCGGGCGCGATCATCCGTGACCTCGACTTGCTGCAGCCGATCTATGCGCAGACTGCTGCGTACGGGCACTTCGGCCGCACAGACATCGACCTGCCGTGGGAGCGCCTCGACAAGGTCGACGACCTGAAGGCCTCCGTCTAGGTTTCGCCCTCTCGCCACCCACTCGCCACCCTCTCACCGCGAGCAGACACCAAATCGCACGATCTCGCGTCTGGTAATGCGATTCCGCGTCTGTTCGCCCTGCGAGGCGACATCGACTCACCGAACTAGGCCGTGAACGCGTAGTCGGACAGCGGGAAGTGGCGGCTGCGCCAGATCGTCTCCAGCGTGGTGGCCCGCCTCAGCGGCACGTCGCCGTGGCTGTCGAAGTAGTAGCTGTTGGCCAGGCTGCAGCTGTCCTGCCAGAAGATCTGCGTGTGGCGCTTGCACATGCACTCCGCGAAATAGCGCGCATTGGCTGCCTCGGTGACTTCAACACGTGTAAAACCTTGCCGCTCAGTCTGTTTCAGGCACCGCAGGATGTGATGGGTCTGCGTCTCGATGAACGCGAAGAACGACGCCCCGTTGAATCCGTAGGGCCCGGCCACCGTGAAGAAATTCGGGAAGCCGGGCAGGCTGACGCCCTCGTAGGCCTGCAGCCGGTTCTCTTGCCAGAACCGGCTCATCGTCATGCCGTCTCGGCCGGTGATCTCGTAGGTGAGGCTGTCGACGTCCATCACCTTGAACCCGGTCGCCAGGATCAGCACGTCGACCTCGTGCAGGTCGCCCGCGACGGTGGCCACGCCGGTCGGCGTGATCTTGTCGATCGGTTCGGTGACGAGGTCGACGTTGTCGCGGTTGTACGTCGACAGGTAGGTGTTGTGGAACGCCGGCCGCTTGCAGCCCACGGCGTAGCGGGGCGTGAGCTTGTCCCGCAGCAACGGGTCGTGAACCTCTCTGCGCAGGAAGGCTTTTCCCATCGCCTCGGCGCGCTTGGCCAGCTTGAACGTGGTGAAGTACTGCGCCGACAGCGGGAACGTCAGCTCCACGTAGGCCTGGCTGAGCCACCGCTGCACGGCCATGCCGCCGGGTATCCGCATCGCCCAGCGCGCCGCCTTCGGCAGCGGTACGTCGAGCTTGGGAAAGCACCAGATCGGCGTGCGCTGGTAGACGGTCAGGTGCTCGACGATCTGCGCGATCTCCGGGATGACCTGCACCGCCGACGCGCCCGTGCCGATGATCGCGACCCGCTTGCCGCTCAGGT
>JBAPQQ010000453.1:0-7667 GCA_049280695.1 Mycobacterium sp. | reverse complement strand
GAGCGATACCGGGCGGCGATCTGGGCCAGTGTCGCCTCCGCCTCGGCCCGGGTGGTCTCGTCGACCCAGCACGGCAGATGCGCCAGAAACTCGCGGATGATCCCCACCTGCTCGGCCCCGATCCGCCCGGCGGCCTGCTCGGCCGCGGTGGCTTCCAGTTTCGGGGGCAGCGGCTGGCCGCTCAACGCCCGCCGCCGCCCCAAATCGATGGCCTGCTCAAAGCGCCGCCTCGCATCGCGGCGATAGATCCGCAACCGATCCGCCACCACGTGCACCGCCCGGCCCCCGATCTCCTCGGCCGGCGCATGCGCCAACTCGCCCAACAGCACATGCTCACCCGCGGGCAACCGACGCCGCCAGACCTCCCGGCGCTCCAACAACATCAGCCGCTCGGATTGGCAGAGTTCATCGGTGGGTAGGGCGTCAGCTGCGTCGAAAGCCGCATCGACTGCGTCGTATGCGCTCATCAACTGATCGAATTGCGCCGAACTCATACCCGCAACATATCGGCGGCCACCGACAAGCCCGAGCCTCAACGCCTGCCCCACAACGCAATTCGGGCCGACCCATCCACAACCACGAATCCATCCACAGATAACGACCAATCCCGCAAGAGCGCTTGACAACAAACCTCCACGGAGTTACGCGTCGCGATAGTTAGCGGCCCTTACCAGCGGGTAACCTGGACGAGGTATGAGCAGCACCAGCACGGTCGTCGAGACGACCTATGGCCCGGTCGGCGGCGTCGACCACGGCTACGTCAAAGTCTGGAAGGGCATCCGCTACGCCGCCCCTCCAGTCGGTGACCTGCGCTGGCGCGCGCCGCAACCGCCCGAACGGTGGACGAGGATCGCCGACGCCAGCCGGTTCGCCGCGGTCTGCCCACAACCGCCCGTGCCGGTGATCCCGTTCGAACTCGGCGCCCCGGAGAGCGAGGACTGCCTCTTCCTGAACGTCTGGGCGCCCGCGCTGCCCGGCGACAGCAAGCCGGTCATGGTGTGGGTGCACGGCGGCGCGTACATCCTGGGCTCCGGCAGCCAGCCCCTCTACGACGGAAGCGTTCTCGCGTCAAGCGGCGACACCATCGTCGTCACAATCAACTACCGGCTCGGCGCGTTCGGTTTCCTCGACCCGTCCACCTTCGGCAACGCGCGACGCCGCTACGACACGAATGTCGGCCTCCGCGACGTGATTTTCGCGCTGCAGTGGGTGCGCGACAACATCGCCGCGTTCGGGGGCGACCCCAACCGCGTCACGCTGTTCGGTGAGTCGGCGGGCGGCGGGGTGGTCACGACGCTGCTGACAAGTCCGGCCGCGCAAGGATTGTTCGCCGGTGCGATCGCTCAAAGTTCGCCTGCCACTTCAGTTTACGAGGCTACGCGCGCGGCACGAGTCGCCGGCATGATGCTCGACCGGCTCGGCATCGACCACTCGGACATCGACCGGCTGGCGGATGTGCCCACCGACACGCTGGTCGCCGCATCTCAGACCATCTTCGACACGGTGCCCGTGCAGACGCCCGGCAGGCTGGCGTTCGCGCCGATCGTCGACGGCGACGTCGTCCCCGACTACCCGGTGAAAATGGCACGCGCGGGTCGATCGCATCCCGTGCCGTTGATCATCGGCACCAACAAACACGAAGCCGCCCTGTTCCGGTGGATGAAGTCGCCGCTGATGCCCATCACACCGCCGGCGATCAAAGCCATGTTCGCCGAAATCGCCGCCGAGCAACCGGAAATCGAGCTTCCGACCGAAGAGCAAATCGGCTCGACATATCCGGGAAGGCGCGTCAAGGCGCGCGGACTGGAACTCGCGCGCGACATCGGCTTTCGCATGCCCTCCGTATGGCTCGCGGAAGGCCACAGCGCGGTCGCGCCGGCCTACCTTTACCGCTTCGACTTTGCCACACCGATGCTCAAGATGATGGGCATCGGCGCCACCCACGCGATGGAATTGCCATATGTCTGGGGCAATCTCAGGATGGGACCGAAAGACCCCACGTTCAAGCTCGGAGGCTATAAGGCCGGCAAGGCGGTGTCGGCGCGCATGCGAACCCGCTGGCTGAACTTCGCCGACCAGGGCAAACCGATCGGGCTGCCCGACGAGCCCGCGTGGACTCCGTATCAGGACGCCGACCGCGCCTGCCTGGTGATCGGCCGGGTGGACTCGGTGGTCAACGACCTCGACCACACCATCCGCGCGATGTGGGGCGACAGGGTCCTGAACTTCCGGTAGACCGGGACCGTCACGGCTTACCGCGAGTTGCCGCCCACATCGGTAGTGGTGAACGTGCCGGACGACGAGTCCGCCGGCGGCCCCCGGTAAGCTGGCGGGGGAGGTACCAGCGTGGAACATGTAGCGGCTTTTCTCGACGTGCTGCCGCCGCAGATGCGCGACCCCGTGCTGTTCGCGATCCCGTTTTTCCTGTTGCTGCTCGTTATGGAGTGGACGGCGGCGCGCAGGCTCGAGCACATAGAGTCCCAGCGGGCGCCGTCCGGTGCTTTCCACGCGCGCGACTCGTGGGCGAGCATCTCGATGGGCCTGGTGTCGGTGGCCACCACCGCCAGCTGGAAGTTCGTCGCGCTGCTGGGCTATGCCGCGATCTATGCGTATCTCGCGCCATGGCACCTGTCGTCGCGTCAGTGGTACACGTGGGTGATCGCACTCGTCGGCGTCGACCTGCTCTACTACACCTATCACCGCATCGCCCACCGGGTTCGGCTCATCTGGGCCACGCATCAGGCACACCACTCCAGCGAATACTTCAACTTCGCGACGGCGCTGCGCCAGAAGTGGAACAACAGCGGCGAGGTTCTGATGTGGATCCCGTTGCCGCTGCTGGGCATTCCGCCGTGGATGGTGTTCGCGAGCTTCTCGGCCAGCCTGATCTACCAGTTCTGGATTCACACCGAACGCATCGGAAAGCTCTGGCGCCCAGTCGAATTCATCTTCAATACGCCGTCCCACCATCGGGTGCACCATGGCAGGGATCCTGAATACCTCGACAAGAACTACGGCGGCATCTTGATCATCTGGGACCGCTTGTTCGGCTCCTTCCGGCCCGAGTTGTTCCGCCCGCACTACGGGCTGACCAAACCGGTCGGCACGTTCAACATCTGGAAGCTGCAGACGCACGAGTACGTCGCGATGGCACGCGACGTGCGCTCGGCAAGGCGCTGGCGCGATAAGTTCCATTACGTCTTCGGGCCGCCCGGCTGGGAGCCGGCCCCGGTCGAGCACCGCGACCTGCCGGCACCCGCTGCGGCCTGAGCCTCCCGCGAGGTCGCTGTCTCAGGGAAGGATGAGCGGCATGGATGTCAAAGAGGTGCTGCTGCCGGGCGTCGGCTTGCGATACGAGTTCGACATCCGAGACGGCGACCGCGTCGGCGTGATAGCCCGGCGGTCGGGTGACTTCGAGATGGTGATCTACAACCGCGACGACCCCGACGAGGCCCGGCCCGTCTTCCGGCTCACCGAGGACGAGGCCGAGGCGCTCGCCCAGATTCTCGGCGCACCGCGGATCGCCGAACGGTTCGCGGACCTCACCCGGGAGGTGCCCGGGCTCAACGCCGGGCAGGTGGAGATCGGTCCGGACAGCCCGTTCGTCGACCGTGCGCTCGGCGACACCCGGGCACGCACCCGAACCGGCGCTTCAATTGTCGCGATCGTGCGCGACGACGAAGTTCTGGCTTCACCAGGCCCAGCCGAGATCCTGCGCCGAGGCGACGTGCTGGTGGTGATCGGCACCGAGGAGGGCATCGCGGGCGTCGAGCACATCGTCGACCGAGGTCATCTGGCCGAACCGTCGGTCCATGATCATCCGCCCGACGGCGATGTGGCCGGCCCGCCGGCCGAAGGCTGACGGTGCAGGTTTCCGCGACGCTGCTTCTGGAGCTGGGCGTCATCCTCGCCGCGCTTACAGTCCTCGGAGCGGCCGCGCGCCGGTTTGCGCTTTCGCCGATACCGCTGTACCTGTTGGCCGGCCTGGCACTCGGCGAGGGCGGCATCGTGCCCGTTCCGGCGGCCGACGAATTCGTGGTGGCGAGCGCGTCGATCGGTGTCGTGCTGCTGCTGCTGACGCTCGGACTGGAGTTCTCGCTGAGCGAGTTCGCCAGCAGCCTGCGCCGCCACCTTCCCTCCGCCTGGGTCGACCTTCTCTTGAACGCAGCACCCGGTGCGGTCGCCGGCTGGCTCCTGGGTTTGGACGTCGTCGGCGTGCTGGCGATGGCGGGAATCACCTACATTTCGTCGTCCGGCGTGATCGCGCGGGTGCTCAACGACTTGCGCCGGCTAGGTAACCGCGAGACGCCGGCAGTGCTGTCGATTCTCGTGCTCGAAGACTTCGCGATGGCCGCCTACCTCCCGCTTCTCGCGGTGCTCGTGGCGGGCGGCACATGGCTGGGTGCGCTCGTCGGAATGGGCATTGCGGTAGCGGCGCTCACGGTCGCGTTCACGGCCTCCTACCGCTGGGGCCATCACATCGGTCGCCTCGTCGCACACCCGGATTCCGAACAGCTACTGCTGCGGATCCTGGCCCTGACGTTGATCGTCGCAGCGTTGGCGGAGTTCGTCCACGCGTCGGCCGCCGTCGGCGCGTTCCTCGTGGGCCTGACACTGACCGGCGAGACGGCTGACCGTGCCCGCAAGGTCCTCAGCCCGCTTCGCGATCTTTTCGCCGCCATCTTCTTTCTCGCGATCGGATTCTCCGTCGACCCCAGAGTGCTGATCCCGATGCTGCCCGCAGCGCTGGCACTCGCAGTTGTCACAGCCGCGACGAAGGTGGCGACCGGCATGTATGCGGCACGGCGCGAGGGGGTGGCAAGGCGGGGTCAGCTGCGGGCGGGCACGGCACTGATTGCGCGCGGCGAGTTCTCTTTGGTGATCATCGGGTTGGTTGGTCAGACCATCGAGGCTGTCGAAGCGGTGGCGACGACGTACGTGCTCGTCATGGCGATCGCGGGTCCGGTGCTGACGCGGTTCGTGGGGGCGCCGAGGGTGCCGGCAGCGTGACCGATCGGGTCTTGCGGCTGCACGACGGGCGCCGGCTGGGCTACACCGAATACGGCGATCCCGCCGGCTTTCCGGTGATCAACTGCCATGGCGGTCTGGTTTGCAGGCTCGACGTGACGGCGGCCGATGACGTCGCCCGCCGCACTTCGGTTCGGCTCATCTCGCCGGACCGTCCCGGAATCGGGTGGTCCGATCCGCAGCCGGGCCGCACGGTGCTGGACTGGGCGGCCGATGTCTCGCAGCTGACGAAGCACCTCGGGGTCGAGCGATTCTCGGTGATGGGATGGTCGCTGGGCGGTCCCTACGCCGCCGCGGTGGGCTACGCGCAGGCAGCAGTGCACCGGGTCGCGATCGTCGCAGGCGCGATCCCGCTCGACCGGCCCGCGGCGTTCGCCCAGTTGCCTCTGGTGGACCGCGTGTACGCCCGGCTGTCGCAGCGCATGCCATGGGCAGCTCGCCAATGCTTTCGCGCGATGACCCTGGTCGCCACGGCTGTCCCGGGCCTGTACGGCCGCGTTGCCGCTCGCGGCCTCGGACCCGCCGACGCGGCAGTGATCCGGGCCGAGGGCTTCGGCACGTTCGCCCGGATGTCGCGTGAGGCGCTACGACAGCCTCAAGGAGTGGTCGAGGAGTACCGGGCGTGGATGCGGCCGTGGGGGTTCGCCCTCGAAGACCTGCGGGTCGGCGTCGATGTGTGGGCGGGTGCCGACGACGCACTGCTCGATCCGCGGTGGCCGCACGACCTGGCGCGGCGCATCCCGCACGCCGTGCTGCACGTGCGCCCGGGCGGGCACTTCGTGGCTCACCTGCACTACCGCGAAATTTTCGAATCGCTGAAGGGCTAACGGCGGGGCCGGGCTCGCCGATATGCCGGGAGTACGGGACGGCGTCGGTGGGTAGCCGCCCTGATACCCGGCGGTTCGCGACGGCCGCCGGTAATGTTTGGCCGGTGATTCCGGCCCTCGACGGATCGGAGTTGGCGGGTGCAACGGATCATCGTGCGAGTCCTCACAGCGCTCACGGCCGCGGTCGCTGCGCTGGCCATTCCGTCGTCGCCCGCTCAGGCCAGCCCCGTGCCGGTCTATCCCGGCATGGAGATCCGGCAGGACACCAACCTGTGCACACTCGGCTTCGTCGAGCCGACGCTGCGCATCGCGGTGACCGCCGGGCATTGCCGCGGCAGCGGAGTCGTCACCGACAAGCAGAACAACGTCGTCGGGACCATGGCGATGTACCGCGACAACACGCCCAACGGGACCACCGTGTCGACCAACGACTCGATCTTCGACTACGAGGGGATCCAGCTGACCGGCGACGTCACGATCTCCGACGTGCTTCCCGGCGGTCGCGGGCTCGTGTCCGATCCCGGCCTGACGATCAGCCCCGGGCAGTCCGTGTGCCATTTCGGTGTCACGACCGGGGAAAGCTGCGGGACCGTCGAGGCCGTCTACAACGGCTGGTTCACGATGGGCCACGGGATCGTCAGCCAGAAGGGTGACTCCGGGGGACCGGTGTACGTGCTGACAGACGACGGGCGGGCGGTGATCGTCGGCGTGTTCAACAGCACGTGGGGCGACTACCCGGCGGCCGTTTCGTGGAACGCAATTCGTCAGCAGATCCACGAGGACGTCAACGCGCCGTCGGCGCCGATCCAGCGGGCCGCGTGGCAGTTGAGCCCCTAGCCCTGAACTAGAACGTGTTTCACTGTTAGGGCGGGGTTGGATATCCTGCGGGGACATGCCCTCTGCTCGGCGCGACGGCGGCCGGCCTGGCCTACCTGATGTTCGAGCTCATCCCGGCCGAGACAAGGGCCTTGTTCGACTACGTGAAGCAGGAGCAGATTTGAGCGACCAGATTCCGCCGACCCTGCGCGCCAATGACATCCAGGAGTGGTCGGACCACGTCGACGTGGTGGTGATCGGGTTCGGCATCGCCGGCGGCTGTGCCGCGGTGAGTGCGGCCGCCGAGGGGGCGCGCGTGCTGGTGCTGGAGCGGGCGGCGGTTGCGGGCGGAACCACGGCGATGGCCGGCGGACACTTTTACCTAGGCGGCGGCACCGCGGTGCAAGAGGCCACGGCGCATGACGACTCGCCCGAGGAGATGTACAAGTACCTCGTCGCGGTGTCGCGCGAACCCGAGTACGACAAGATCCGCGCCTACTGCGAGGCCAGCGTGGAACACTTCAACTGGCTGGAGAACTTGGGTTTCCAGTTCGAGCGCAGCTTCTACCCGGGCAAGATCGTCGTCCCGCCCGGCACCGAAGGGCTGTCCTACACCGGCAACGAGAAGGTGTGGCCGTTCTGTGAGCAGGCGAAGCCTGCACCACGCGGACATTCGGTGCCCGTCCCCGGTGAGTTGGGCGGCGCCGCAATGGTGATCGAGTTGCTGGTGAAGCGGGCCGAAGAACTCGGCGTGCAGGTCCGTTACGAGACCGGAGCGACCGGCCTGATCCTGGACGAAGGCGGCGCGGTCGTCGGTGTCTCGTGGAAGCGATTCACGGAAGCCGGTGCGGCCAAAGCGAATTCGGTGATCATCGCCGCCGGAGGATTCGCGATGAACAAGGAGATGGTGGCCAGGTACACGCCTGCGCTCGGTCAGCAGCGCCGCACCAAACACCACGGCCTGGTCGAGCCCTACATCCTGGGTAACCCTTATGA
>JBAPQQ010000452.1:0-4332 GCA_049280695.1 Mycobacterium sp. | reverse complement strand
GAATGCGACGACGACGGCGTCGGTGCCGGCCCGGACGAACAACCCGTACTTGCTGGCCTCGGTGCCGGAGGTTGGGATCGGCGCGAACACCAGGCCGCCCGGGCCGGGCAGCGTTGCAACGGCCCGGCACGGGATCGTCACGTCGAGGGCGCGCGGCGCCCCCGACACCAGGGGCGCGGTGACGTCGGACACGTAATTCGATGTCGCCGGCCCGGCGGCTCCGGTCCCGTCGGCCCGGGTGGTTTGTGGCCACAGGATCGTCGCGGTGGTCTGCTTCACCGGCAGCAGCGGGACCAGCCCGCACAGCACGATGCCCGCCAGCCCGGCGACCAACGCGATCAGCCGGGCGATGCGATGCGCTCGGTCCGAACGCTCGGTGCCGCCGGCTCTTCGCGCAAGACGCTCATCGCTGTTGGGCACGAGGCCCGATCGTATGCGACGTTCCTAGTGACGCATGGGCGCCGGGCTCCACAGGCCGCTTCGTGTTGCCGAACCGAGGTCGAGCCGGGCGGGTTCGGCGTCCGGGTAGTACAGCGTGAGCCGCTGCAGCGAACCCCAGTCGCGGTCCCAGTCGTTGTTCAGGTAGGTGGCGACGGTGGTGGCGCGCAGCAGCAGTTCGGTGATGCCCAGCGGGCCGCCGCCCAGGTTGTCCATCACCGGGGAGTTCGCCTCGGCGCCGAACCGGTCGGGCAGGATCCGCCACTTCGGCACCTCGACCACCCCGCGGTTGTGGCCGAACGGGCGCTGGCACGGGAACGCCATCCCCACCAGCCAGTCCAGCAGCACCGGGTCGGCCGAACCCACCACCTCCTGCAGGGTGCGCAGGTGCGCGATCCGCGGCGGGGTCAGTGCAATCCAGTGCTGGGGTGCCAGGTCGTCGTCGGTGGCCGTGAGCCGGATCTGCGTGGCGTCTCCGGGTATCGCCGACAGGGGCAGTCGCAAGTTGCGCCAGGCGGGGGGCGACCCGACGTCGGCCAAGCTCGCGCTGCCGGTGACCTTCCCGTCGTCGCCGGCCCATTGGACCTGTACCTCGCGGGCGTCGAAGCGCCCCGCCGCCGACACCACGAGCAGCGGCCCGGCCTGGCTGCGTGCGGGCAGCCGGTACCACGCGGAGCGCAGGGCTGCGGGCGCCTGGATGCCGGATTGGTAGCTGCCCAGCACCGGGGTGCGGGCCGGGTCGAGGTAGAACGGCAACTGCGCGCGCGAGCCGTTGATCCCGGTGGCCGCTGTGGTGCCGCCCTCGGTGCCGGTGCCTTCGGTGGTGGTCGTGCCGGTGGAGCTGTCGACGAATGCGTCACTGCCGGGCTGCTGCATCACCGGGTCGGCGGACACGTCGGCCGGAATACCGTTTGGCGTGAACCGCTGTGCCGTGCCGGCGCCCAGTCCGTCGGCGATCGGAACGCCGACCGGTGTCAGCATGCCGGCGTTGGGATCCTGCTCCACCATCACGTCGCTGGCGAGCCCGCACGTCTTGCCGAACATTGCCTCGATGTTGGAGCGTCCCACGGTCCAGGCCGGGTACTGACCGACCATCGCAGCGGTCAACGAGTACACCTCGAAGGCCACCAGCAGCCAGCACAGAACCGCCAACGGGGACTGCAGAATTCGCTGCCAGCGGCTCTCGCGGGCGTGCGGCTGCCGTCCCGAGAAGTGGAACCACGCGGCCACCAGCAGCACCAGGAGCGTCAGCGCCAACAGGGCCGTGGTGAAGCCGAATCCGAATGACGGGAACGAATTCGACCACGGCACACCGAAATTGGACACATACCAGTACCCGTTGACACTCGCGAACGACAGCGCGGTGATGAACAGCACCAGCGCGGCGAACATCGTACGGTTGCGCTGCGACCTCATCACCGCGGCAGTCACCGCGACGGCGGCCAGAGCGCCCAGCGACCCCGCGAGCCCGGCGAACACCCCGAAGTGATGCGTCCACTTGGTGGGCGTGAACATCATCGCGAGGAACGAGATGATCGTGATGCCGATGATCCGCTGGCTCGGCCCGGCCGCGGTGCCCGGAATTCGCCCCTTGCGCAGCGACATCGCGATCGCCACCGCCAGTGCGACGAGCAGCGCCAGCACCGCGAACCGCCGCGCGATCGAGCCGTCCGGGGTGGCCATGAACAAGCGCTCGTAGCGGATGTGCTCGTCGAACCAGGACAGGCTGGGCCCGACCGCCGACTTCAGCGAGTTGGCCTCCACCTCGCCGATCAGGGTCTGGTCGCGGAAGATCAGGATCACGGTGACGGTGCAAGCGGCAACGATCGGCGCCAGCAATGCGGTGTACCCGAATTGCGCCGAGCGGCGGTGCAGGATCGTGCGCAGCGGGCCGATCGCCACCAGCAGGGCGCCGATCGACGCGATCCCGGTCGGTCCGGAGAACAGCGTCAGCGCGCCGATGATGCAGGCGAACGCCAACGGCAGCAGCCGGTTGGTGGCCACCGCACGCTCCACCGAGCACCACGTCGCCAGGATGCCCAGCGCGATGATCGGCTCCGGGCGCAGGCCGTTGTTCAGCGGCAGCCAGAACGCCAGGAACAGGCCGGCCGCCGTCCAGGCCGCGGCACGGTAGGTCTTCACCGCGTGGCCCAGGCGCGGCATCACTTCGCGGCTGATCAGCCACCAGCACGTCAGCGCCATCACCAGCGTCGGCAGCCGCACCCACACGCTGGCCGCGGTGACGTGCGACCAGACAGCCAGCAGGTCGTAGTACCAGCCGAACGGAGCCTCCGGGGTGCCGAACCACCGGTAGTAGTTCGCCATGTAGCCGGCGTGCTCCGACACCCGCGCCATCGTCAGGATGTAGCCGTCGTCGGCGGTGTTGGCGCCGACGAAATGCCACCACACCAGCACCGCGGCCACCACCCCGTCCAGCGGGGTCAGCGACCACCAGCGGGCCGGCAGAAACCGGCGGTGCCGCATGCCGTCGGCGGTGTCCAGCACGTGCAAGGCGATCAGCGACACCACGGTCATCGCGACGCCGAGGATCATCGCGAGAAGCTTGATCGGCGTCGGGGCGCTGCTGTAACGACTGTCGATGGTCGCCGAGAAGCTCAGGCCGGGCGGTGCGGGACCGGACAGGTCGGTGAACACGCCGACGATCTGCGGCCGGAAGTCGTAGCCGTCGCGCACCCCTTTGAGCGGTGCCCCGGGGTTGTCGCTGTCCGGGCCCTCGACCAGGCCGACGAACTCACCGGTGACCTTGTCGGCGTGGGCGGTGAACGTGATTTCTTTACAGGCGGGGCTGAGCACTTGGCTCAGCGGTGCGGTGACGACGGGGGTGTTGCGAACGATGACCAGCAGGTTGTCGCCGACACGCTGGATCAGCAGCCCGCGGTCGATGGCCTTCGGTGCCTGCTTGGGCACTGTGGACAGCAGCACCGTCTTGGTGTTGTCCAGCCCGGCGGCGGTCCGGCACGGGACCCCGATCTCCAAATCGGTGGCCACGTAGGCGATCAGTGGCGCGGTGACCGACGAGACGACGCCGTTCTGCGGCCAGTTGAGCTGTGCGGTGGTCTGCTTGACCGGCAGCAGCGGAGTGGCCAGCGCCAGCACCACGCCGAGCAGGCCGGTGGCCATGGCAACGATGCGCGCGGTCCGGTATGTGCCC
The DNA here is from genome assembly GCA_049280695.1 of Mycobacterium sp. Taxonomy (GTDB): domain Bacteria; phylum Actinomycetota; class Actinomycetes; order Mycobacteriales; family Mycobacteriaceae; genus Mycobacterium. The sequence goes on along the minus strand of JBAPQQ010000452.1, from coordinate 722 downwards.
GCGCGGCCTGTCACGTGGGTAGATGCTAGTCACCCTGCGCCCAGATCGCGGCTTTGGTCACTTGCGGATGGCCAGCACGAACGGGCCGATCGTCGTCACGCTGAACCGCGGGTCGGCGAACAACACCTCGTCCAGCGCCACCTGATACCGCTTGACGTTGGGATGGTTGGGGTAGACGTCCTGGGCCAGCCGCAGGGTGTAGGTGTCGCCGGCGCCCGGGCGCATTAAGAAGACCGTGGCCGGTTTCCAGGGCAGGGCGTCCAGCGCCGCGACGAACTCGTCGGCGGTCTTCAAGTCGGCCCAGCTTTCGATAGCGGCGGCGCGTTTGTCGAACTGCGCCAACGGATTCGCGTAGTGCGACGTCAGCCCCTGAAAGCCCCAGTAGGGGTAATACGAGAGGAAGCTGTAGTCGGCGGTGAGCATCACGACCTGGTCGCGCGCCTTGCCGGTGACCTCACGGATCTTCGCGTCGATCTCGGCGTAGTACGTCTCTGCTCCGGGCGGTCGGCGGTCGGCGCGCTGGCCGTACCCGTCGGTGTCGGTGTAGGCGACCACGATGTCGGGCTTGAGCACATTGGGGATGTCCTGGCTGAACGCCAGGGCTCCGGCCGCGCCCACCACCGCGGCGGCGGCAACGACCCGCCGGGGTTCTCGGTACCGCCGCGACACCGCCACCGTCGCCTCGACGAACCCGAACGCGCCCGCCGCCGCCAGCAGCACGG
>JBAPQQ010000451.1:0-2512 GCA_049280695.1 Mycobacterium sp. | reverse complement strand
GGGCTACGGCGGCCAGTACGGCGACTACGGCCGCCCCCCCGGGCCGCCGCCGGGCCGCCATGAAGGCGGGTACGGCCCGCGGGAGCCGCGCTACGACTACGACCAGGGCGGTTACCCGCAACAGGGTCAGCCTTACGGACAACCCGACTACGGACAACCCGACTACGCTCAGCCCGACTACGGACAACCCGACTGTGGCAGGTACGACGCGCCCGGTGGATACGGCGCACCCCAGGGCGGTGACTACGACTACGGCCAGGGCGGTTACGCCGCCGGCTACGGCCAGAACGACTACGGGCCCGTCGGCCAGACCACCGTAACGCTGCAACTCGACGACGGCAGCGGCCGCACCTATCAGTTGCGGGAAGGCGCCAACGTCATCGGCCGGGGTCAGGATGCGCAGTTCCGGTTGCCGGACACCGGTGTCTCGCGCCGCCACCTCGAGATCCGCTGGGATGGCCAGACCGCGTTGCTGTCGGACCTGAACTCCACCAACGGCACGACGGTGAACAACGCTCCGGTTCAGGAGTGGCAACTCGCCGACGGCGACGTGATTCGCCTCGGGCACTCCGAGATCGTGGTCCGCATGCACTGAAGCCACGAACGCGCGGTCGGCTTGCCTCCCGTACCGAGGTACGTCCAAGTATCGTGACGTTGCCGACGGACCGTCGGCCACGAGGACGAAGGGGGCGCCAGATGCAGGGGTTGGTGCTGCAACTCTCGCGCGCCGGCTTCCTGTTGCTGCTGTGGCTGTTCATTTTCGCGGTGCTGCGGATCCTGCGCACCGACATCTACGCCCCGACCGGCGCCGTGATGGTTCGCCGCGGCCTGGCCCTGCGCAGCTCGCTGATACCCAACCGTCCGCGCCGTCATACGGCCACTCACCTCGTGGTCACCGAAGGCGCACTCGCAGGCACCCGGATCACGTTGGGCAGCCAGCCGGTGCTGATCGGGCGCGCGGACGACTCCACCCTCGTGCTGACCGACGACTACGCCTCGACCCGTCATGCCCGGCTGTCTCAGCATGGCTCGGACTGGTATGTCGAGGACCTAGGATCGACCAACGGTACATACCTCGATAGGGACAAGGTGACGACGGCGGTACGCGTTCCGATCGGCACGCCGGTTCGAGTCGGCAAGACGGTAATCGAGTTGCGCCCGTGACGGCGCGCACGCGAGGAGCGGTATGACACTCGTCCTCCGTTATGCCGCGCGCAGCGATCGCGGACTGGTGCGCGCCAACAACGAAGACTCGGTGTACGCGGGGGCGCGGCTACTCGCGTTGGCCGACGGAATGGGGGGTCATGCCGCCGGTGAGGTCGCCTCACAACTGGTGATCGCGGCGCTGGCGCACCTCGACGACGACGAGCCTGGCGGCGACCTGCTCGGAAAACTCGACCAGGCGGTGCGCGAAGGCAACGCGGCGATCGCCGCACACGTCGAGAATGATCCCGAGCTCGAGGGCATGGGCACCACGCTCACCGCAATCCTGTTCGCGGGCAACAAACTTGGCCTCGTCCACGTCGGTGACTCCCGCGGCTATCTGATGCGCGACGGCGAGCTGTCGCAGATCACCAAGGACGACACGTTCGTCCAAACCCTCGTCGACGAGGGCCGGATCACGGCCGAAGAGGCGCACAGCCATCCGCAGCGTTCGTTGATCATGCGCGCGCTGACCGGACACGAGGTGGATCCCACGCTCATCATGCGCGAGGCGCGCGCCGGCGATCGATACCTGTTGTGTTCGGACGGCCTGTCGGATCCAGTCAGCCAGGACACCATCCTCGAAGCAATGAAGATTCCCGACGTCGCCGAAAGTGCCGATCGTCTCATCGAATTGGCGCTGCGGGGCGGCGGACCCGACAACGTCACCGTCGTGGTCGCCGACGTGGTCGACTACGAATACGGGCAGACTCAGCCCATCCTGGCGGGTGCCGTCTCCGGCGACGACGACCACATCGCGCCGCCGAATACCTCGGCGGGCCGCGCGTCGGCCTTCAATCCAAAGCGGGTGGCCGCCGCGAAACGCGCTGTGCCAGAACCGGAACCGCCCGCCAAGCACAAACGCCCGTGGCGGCGCATCCTGATCGCGGTTGCGGTGATCGCCGTCCTTCTGGCGACCGGGCTGGTCGTCGGGCGCATCGTTATCGGCAACAACTACTACGTCGCCGTGCACAACGACACCGTGTCGATCATGCGCGGTATCCAGGGATCCGTGTTCGGCTACCCGCTGCAGCAACAGTTCCGGATCGGCTGCGTGACGTCACAGAACGAGCTACGGATCATCAGCCCCGGCGATCCTCAAAACGGTTGCAAGCCACTTAAAGTCGATTATCTTCGGCCGTCCGAACGCGCTCAGGTTGTCGCCGGGTTGCCGGGTGGAAATCAGGAAGCCGCGGTGAAACAGATGAATAATCTGGTGCCCGGCGTGCTTCCGGTGTGCGCACCGCCCACGCCCACGCCCCCCGCGACGCCCCAGCCCCCCGTGACCGCCCCCGCGCCCCCTCCGACC
>JBAPQQ010000450.1:0-1845 GCA_049280695.1 Mycobacterium sp. | reverse complement strand
CACCGCTGGTGGTCACCGCCCGGCGCGGTAGCGACGGCCGGGTCGTCATGAGGCTGCAGAACGCCACCTCGTCGATCGCGTTCTTCGAACGCGCTGAGCTGTTGTCGACGCGCGACGGCGACGAGATTCTGCCGATCGAGTACGACGACAACTACGTCACGGTATTTCCGGGCGAGACGATCGAAGTTCATGGCTCAGTCCCGACGCCGGGCCAGAACCCCAATTGGGTCCGGGTGACCGGCTACAACACCGCACCTGTCGTGGTGCCGATCGAATAGCGTTGCAGCGAGGCAACTTTCGGTGTCATTGACAAGCGAAACCCCCGCCGAGGCGATGTCCCGGCGGGGGTCTCGTCAGTTCGTTACGCCCGAGGCGTCGTGGACCCGCCCGGAGCCTGGGTCGTCCCGACACCGTGGTGGGCGTCGTTGCGGCGGCGAAGCCCCAGCAGCCCGAGCAGTCCGAGCAGGCCGACCAGACCCCACAAGCCATTGTCACCGCTGTCATCGTTGGTCTCGTCGGCGGCCAGCGTCGACGTTGCGGCCGGTGCGCTATGCACGTCCGGCGTGGCGGTGGCATGAGCGACGCCCGCACCGCCGAACAGCAGCGCCAACGTGGTACTCGAAACAGCAATGGCCTTGCGCATGAATAACTCCTAGGGAAAGGTTTGAAATAAACCCTCAGTCAACGGGCTCGAACCGTGGGTGCGACTCCCGTCGCCAGCCGACAGGTACCCCGGCGTTGCCTGTGCGAAACCACTTCCCGCTTCGGGCCGTTGGTGACTGCATTACGCAACTCTCGAAAGTAAATGACTGGTTTGAACATCCGCCGGCCGGGAATCCCGTTTCTGACGGCGGGAGCCAGCCGCGTAGAGATCGCAGCGTCCCGCAGTTGAAACAGTGTCCAGCCAAACGAGGAGGAATGCATGGCTGACAACAGTGGACCCAAGGAAGGCGTCAAGGGCGTCGTCGAGGACGTGAAGGGCAAGGCCAAGGAAGCCGCCGGCACGGTGACCGGCCGCGACGATCTCGCCCGGGAGGGTGAGGCACAGCAGGACAAGGCCGATGCTCAGCGCGACGCTGCCCGCAAGGAGGCGGAGGCGGAGTCGGCTCGCGGCGGCGCCAAGGCAGCCGAAGAGCGTCAGGAGTCAAACCAGTAAGTCTTCCCGTGCGGGCCCGGTTCCTCGTGAACCGGGCCCGCATTCTTCTACCCGAACGGCGTGCGCAGGACGTATCGGCTGGTCGGCACGGTGTCGATGTTCTCGTTGGCGCCGAAGGCGGAGGTGCTGGCGATCATGCGGTTCATCCGCTCTGCCAGGTCGGCGTCGTCGGACGCACCGAAGAACTCACGCAGATCGCTGATCGCCTCAGCGGGGAACAACTCCTCGACGATGCCGTCGATGCTCGGTGCGTCCGCCGTCAAGGCACGCCACACCACGTTCTGCGTGTAGCCGAACGTCGCCTGCGTTTCGATCGCCACCGTCGTGTGGTCGAGCTGCCAGCGCGCCAGCCAGGTGTCGCGGTCCAGCCGAGCCGGCCTGCGCAGCAACGCCACATTCGCCAAACCGATTGTGCGCTGGCCTAATTCGGTGGCCGACGGCGTCAGCGGCACTGACTCCGTGACGAGATACGCGGCGACGTGACGGCATTGTCCGGAAAGGAGTGCGATCGCCTCGCGAACCTGGTGGCCGTAACACTGCTGAACCCACATGCTGACCACTGCCACCACCGGCGGATCCAGGCTCGTCAGCGTCATCAACGACGCGCGGACCGCATCGTCGCGGACGTTGACCGTCAGCCCGGCGACGCCGAGGGCGACGATCTCCTGGGCGACCGGCCCGCGCACCCC
>JBAPQQ010000449.1:0-13295 GCA_049280695.1 Mycobacterium sp. | reverse complement strand
TTGCTGCGCAACGCCGAGCTGGCCCACATCTTCACCAAGCAGGCCAAGACGTTCGGGATCAACGGCGAAGCGACGTTCGACTACGGCGTGGCATTCGACCGCAGCCGCAAGGTCGCCGACGGCCGCGTCGCCGGCGTGCACTACCTGATGAAGAAGAACAAGATCAGCGAGATCCACGGGTACGGCCGGTTCAAGGACGCCAATACGCTGGAGGTCGAGCTCAACGACGGCGGCAGCGAAACCGTCACATTCGACAACGCGATCATCGCGACCGGTGCCAGCACCAAGCTGGTGCCCGGTACGTCGCTGTCCTCCAACGTCGTCACGTACGAGGAGCAGATCCTCTCGCGCGAGCTTCCCGGCTCGATCGTGATTGCCGGTGCCGGCGCAATCGGGATGGAATTCGGCTACGTGCTGTCCAACTACGGCGTCGACGTCACCATCGTCGAGTTCCTGCCGCGGGCGCTGCCCAACGAGGACGCCGAGATCTCCAAGGAGATCGAGAAGCAGTTCAAGAAGCTCGGGATCAAGGTCCTCACTGCGACGAAGGTGGAGTCCATCGACGATGACGGGTCGACGGTCACCGTGAAGGTCAGCAAGGACGGCAACTCCGAAGAGCTGAAAGCGGACAAGGTGTTGCAGGCCATCGGTTTTACACCCAACGTTGACGGCTACGGCCTCGACGCCGCCGGAGTGAAGCTGTCGGACCGCAAGGCCATCACGATTGACGACTACATGCACACCAACGTCGGCCACATCTATGCGATCGGTGACGTCACAGGGAAGGCGATGCTGGCCCATGTCGCCGAGGCAATGGGCGTCGTCGCGGCCGAAACCATCGCCGGCGCAGAGACTTTGGCGCTCGGCGACTACCGGATGCTGCCGCGGGCCACGTTCTGCCAGCCGCAGGTCGCCAGCTTCGGCCTCACCGAGGAGCAGGCCCGCGACGAGGGATACGACGTGCAGGTCGCGAAGTTCCCGTTCACCGCAAACGGCAAGGCGCACGGGCTGGGGGAGCCCACCGGGTTCGTGAAACTGATCGCCGACGGCAAGTACGGAGAACTGCTCGGTGGGCACCTCATCGGACCCGACGTGTCCGAACTGCTGCCCGAGTTGACGCTGGCCCAGAAGTGGGACCTGACGGCCAACGAGCTCGCTCGCAACGTGCACACCCACCCGACACTGTCCGAGGCGCTGCAGGAGTGCTTCCACGGGCTGGTCGGGCACATGATCAATTTCTAGTCGTAGTCCAGCGGCACCTTCAGCGTGTTCAGTGTCGCCGCAAGGGCGTCGTATTGCCCTGCGAGAGTGACGAACTCGATGAGTTGACGACGGTCGAGGTGACGCGCCAGCCACTGCCATGTCGGTGTCGACACGTTGCGGGTGTCGACGAGTTCGTCGACGGCGGTCAGCAGCGCGCGCTCGCGGTCGGTGAGCCCGTCGGCGTCGGGCCACCTGAAGATGCGCTCCTGCTTGTCGGCGTCGAGCCCCCGGCGTTTGGCGATGCGGCGGTGGTGCTGCAACTCGTACTCGCAGCCGCGTGTGTGGGCGACGCGCAGGATCACCAGTTCGGCGTCGGCGCGGGGAAGGCGGCCCGGGCCCAGCAGCATGCCGGAGAACGGCAGCCAGGTCCAGAACAGCCGCTTGTGCTGTCCGAGCGTGGTGAACAGATGCGCCTCCGGGACGCCGGACGCGCGCGCCAGCACCTTGCAGAGCAGCCAGCCGGGCAGGCCGAGTTCGCGCAGTCTGCCGGGCTCGATGCGTGGGGCGGTCATGACGGCTTCACCAGGTACGGCGAGACGGTGCTGCGGTGCTCGTCGAGATCCAGCGCCCGCCCGAGCGCCGGGAACGCGCGCTGCGGGCAGTTGTCCCGCTCGCAGACCCGGCAGCCGGCACCGATCGGCGTCGCATTGTCACCCGACAAGTCCAGTCCCTCCGAGTACACGAGCCGGTGGGCGTGCAGCAGTTCGCAACCCAGGCCGATCGCGAACGTCTTACCCGGCTGACCATAGCGCGACGCACGGCGCTCGACAGTGCGCGCCACCCACATGTAGCTGCGCCCGTCGGGCATCTGTGCGATCTGCACGAGGATCTTGCCCGGATTCGCGAACGTCTCGTAGACGTTCCACAACGGGCAGGTGCCGCCGCTCGCCGAGAAGTGAAAGCCCGTGGCGGACTGGCGTTTCGACATGTTGCCTGCTCTGTCGACGCGGACGAACGAGAACGGCACACCGCGCATCGACGGCCGCTGCAGCGTCGAAAGCCGATGGCAGACGGTCTCGTAGCTCACCGAGTAGAACGACGACAGCCGCTCGATGTCGTAGCGGAAGTTCTCGGTGACGTCGTGGAACTGCCGGTACGGCAGCACGGCGGCGGCCGCGAAGTAGTTGGCCAGGCCCAGCCGCGCCAGCATGCGCGACTCGTCGCTGGTGAAGTTGCCTTCCTCGACCAGCTGGTCGATCAGGTCGCCGAACTCCAGATACGCCAGCTCGGCCGCCATCTTGAGCACCTGTTGCCCGGTGGACAGGTGATTGCTGATCTCCAGCGTCCTGGTCTGCGGGTCGAACCGGTGCAGCACCCTGTCGCCGAGGTCGGTGCGGCGGACGATGCGTACGCCGTGCACCTGGCTGAGCCGCTGGCCGATGTCGTTGGCCAATTCGCCGCGGTGCATCCGCATCCGGATCGTCAGGTCCTCGGCGGCGGTGTCGAGCTCGTGCAGGTAGTTCTGCCGCTGGTAGAAGTAGTCGCGGACCTCCTCGTGCGGCATCGTGATCGCCCCGCTGCCGCTGCTGCCGTCGCTGAAGCGGTCCTCGGTGGCCGCCGCGAGCTGCTGGGTGGTCATCCGGTATCTGCGGTGCAGGTTGACCATCGCCCTGGCCAGCGCCGGATGCGCCCGGACGATCTCGCCGGCCTCCCCGACGCCGACGTCCACGCCGAGGTCGCGGTCCATCGTGACCTCACGAAGCTCGGCGACCAGCCGGGTGTCGTCCTGAGGCGCGAAGAACGTCGCGTCCACGCCGAACACCTCGGTGATGCGCAGCAGCACGGCTGCTGTCAGCGGACGCACGTCGTGCTCGATCTGGTTCAGATAGCTGGGCGAGATCTTGAGCATCTGGGCCAGTGTCGCCTGGCTGATGCCCCGCTCGCTTCGCAGCTGACGCACCCGTGACCCGACGAAGGTCTTCGGCATGCGGCTTAGCGTACGCGGGCTGCGAAGGAACGCTTTGCATACTTGGCATTTGGCGGCGGCCGAGCGGTTTGGCATGATCAGCGCCACGATGAGCGCCGAGAACGGCTTAGCCAAAACGATGATGCCGGTGCCCGACCCGCATCCTGACGTCTTCGATCGGGAGTGGCCGGTGCGGGTCGCCGACATCGACGCGACCGGCCGGCTGCGGCTGGATGCCGCCACCCGTCACATCCAGGACATCGGACAAGACCAGTTGCGGGAGTTGGGCTTTCAGGAGACGCACCCGCTATGGATCGTGCGGCGCACGATGGTCGACCTGATCCGGCCGATCGAGTTCCAGGACATGCTGCGGCTGCGGCGGTGGTGCTCGGGCACGTCGAACCGGTGGTGTGAGATGCGGGTCAGGGTCGACGGGCGCAAGGGCGGGTTGATCGAGTCCGAGGCGTTCTGGATCAACATCAACCGTGAGACGCAGGGGCCGGCTCGGATCGCCGACGACTTCATCGAGGGCCTGCGGCGCACCACGGAAGTCGACCGCCTGCGGTGGAAGGCGTACCTGAAGCCGTTGCCACGCGAGACCGCTGACCAGATCCGGGAATTCCCCGTCCGCTTCACCGACATCGACCTGTTCGACCACATGAACAACTCGGTGTACTGGAGCGTCGTCGAGGACTACCTGTCGGCCACGCCCGAACTCCTGCGCGGTCCGACACGCGTGACCATCGAGCACGAGGCGCCGGTGAGCCTCGGCGACAAGCTCGAGATCGTCGCGCACGTGCACCCGCCGGGCTCCACCGATCAGTTCGGTGACGAGCTTGCGAAGAGGACTGTGACAACTCTCACATATATGGTCGGCGGCGAGGCAAAGGCCGTGGCGTCGATCTTCTCACTGTAAAGATTCAGTCGTCGCCGATTATGCACCTGAACTGCGCGAACATAGTTACTGACGAGTAACCGTCTTGAACGGTTCAGTGGATAGCTGAGTTCGCAAGATTTGCAATTTGCGATGCTGTCGTTGCAGAAATTGGCAAATGAAGCCGCTGGACCTGCGCATATGCCCTGTGTCATGGTCGAGTTAGCACAGCAGTGAAGCCGGATGGCCCGATCACAAGCGGGCCCAGTCGCGGCAGCGGCGTATCAGCAACTTCGAAGGAGCATTTCCCATGTCCACCGTTGGCAAGCCGAAGACACCGGAGCAGATTCAGCACGATTGGGACACCAATCCGCGCTGGAAGGACACCACTCGGAGCTACCGGGCCGAGGACGTCGTCGCGCTCCAGGGCACCGTGGTCGAGGAGAACACCCTGGCCCGGCGCGGCGCCGAAATTCTGTGGTCGCAGCTGCACGACCTGGAGTGGGTGAACGCGCTCGGGGCGCTCACCGGCAACATGGCGGTGCAGCAGGTGCGCGCCGGCCTGAAGGCCATCTACCTGTCGGGTTGGCAGGTCGCCGGCGACGCGAACCTGTCCGGCCACACCTACCCGGACCAGAGCCTGTACCCGGCCAACTCGGTGCCGCAGGTCATCCGTCGGATCAACAACGCGCTGCTGCGCGCGGACGAGATCGCCACGGTGGAGGGCGACCGGTCCGTCGACAACTGGCTGGTGCCGATCGTCGCCGACGGCGAGGCCGGCTTCGGCGGTGCCCTGAACGTCTACGAACTGCAGAAGGCGATGATCGCCGCGGGCGTCGCGGGCTCGCACTGGGAAGACCAGCTCGCGTCGGAGAAGAAGTGCGGCCACCTCGGTGGCAAGGTGCTGATCCCGACCCAGCAGCACATCCGGACGCTGACGTCGGCCCGGCTGGCCGCCGATGTCGCCGACGTGCCGACGGTCGTCATCGCGCGCACCGATGCCGAGGCCGCGACGCTGATCACGTCCGACGTCGACGAGCGCGACCGCCCGTTCATCACCGGCGAGCGGACCAAGGAGGGCTTCTACCGGGTGCGCAACGGACTGGAGCCGTGCATCGCGCGCGCCAAGGCCTACGCGCCGTACGCCGACCTGATCTGGATGGAGACCGGCACTCCGGATCTCGAGCTGGCGCGGCGGTTCGCCGAAGGCGTGAAGGCCGAGTTCCCGGATCAGATGCTGGCCTACAACTGCTCGCCGTCGTTCAACTGGCGCAAGCACCTCGACGACGCCACGATCGCCAAGTTCCAGAAGGAGCTGGCGTCGATGGGCTTCAAGTTCCAGTTCATCACGCTGGCCGGCTTCCACGCGCTCAACTACTCGATGTTCGATCTGGCCTACGGCTACGCCCGCAACCAGATGACCGCCTACGTCGAGCTGCAGGAGCGCGAGTTCGCCGCCGAGGAGAGGGGTTACACCGCCACCAAGCACCAGCGCGAGGTGGGTGCGGGCTACTTCGACCGGATCGCCACCACGGTGGACCCGACGTCGTCGACCACGGCGCTGACCGGCTCGACCGAAGAGGGCCAGTTCCACTGAGGATGAGCGAGCGCAGCCCGCGAAGACGAAGTGGAACAACCAGCGTGAGTTCACTGAGCCCCTGAGTTGATAGCGTCAGGCCCCGTCCATGTACGTGGACGGGGCCCGATTGCTGTGAGGAGAGTTCGTGAGCGTTGAACGGGTGGGCGTCGTCGGCGCCGGACAGATGGGCGGCGGGATCGCCGAGGTGTGTGCCAAGGCCGGTGTGGACGTCCTGGTGTTCGAGCCGACCGAGGAGCTGACAGCCGCGGGCCACGACCGCCTCGTCAAGTCGCTCGAACGCGCGGCGAGCAAGGGAAAGCTCAGCGAGGCTGACCGCGACGCCGCACTCGCGAAGATGAGGTTCACCACCGACCTGGCCGACATGGCCGACCGCCAGCTGGTGATCGAGGCGGTGGTGGAGGAGTTGGCCGTCAAGGCCAAGATCTTCGCCGAACTGGACGGGCTGATCACCGATCCCGACGCGGTGCTCGCGTCGAACACCTCCAGCATCCCGATCATGAAAATCGCTGCGGCAACGCAGAATCCGAGTCGAGTGGTGGGCCTGCACTTCTTCAATCCGGTGCCGGTGCTGCCGCTGGTCGAGCTGGTGAGCACGCTGGTGACCTCCGGAGAGGCCGTGGCTCGGGCCGAGGAGTTCGCCGGCTCGGTGCTGGGCAAGCAGGTGGTCCGGTGCTCGGACCGGTCGGGGTTCGTCGTCAACGCCTTGCTGGTGCCCTACCTGTTGTCGGCCATTCGGATGGCAGAAGCGGGAGTAGCCAGCGTCGAGGACATCGACAGGGCCGTGGTCGCCGGCCTGTCCCACCCGATGGGCCCGCTGCGGCTGTCCGACCTGGTGGGCCTGGACACGATGAAGCTCATCGCGGACTCGATGTACGACGAATTGAAGGATCCTCACTATGCTCCGCCGCCGCTGCTGCTGCGGATGGTCGAGGCGGGGATGCTGGGGAAGAAATCCGGCCGAGGCTTCTACTCCTACTAAGCTGCGTGACCGGCCTTCAGCAGTGCGGCCCGGACGCGTTGCACAATACCGTCGGCGTCGTACCGTAGCTGCCGCGCGCTCACCCGCACAATCGTCCAACCTTGTGCCGCAAGAAATTCCAACCGCTCGATGTCTTCAGCGTGTCGGCGCGGGTCCGTCCAGTGTTGTTCACCGTCGTACTCGACTCCAACTTTGCACTCCGGATAGCCCATATCGATACGGCGATGTTTCCCCCGCTGCGGGTGGCGAACCAGAATCTGTGTCACGGGTCTCGGCAGCCCGGATCGCACGAGAAGCAGTCTCAAGCGGTTTTCCCGAGGCGATTCCGCGCCGGCGTCGGCGAGCGCCAGCGCAGCGCGCAGTCTGCGGATTCCCCGGGCTCCGGGATAACGCGCTGCGATCCGCTCGACGTCTTCGACGGTGCAGCCCGTCGCATTCAACAGCGCATCGACACGAATGATGTTGATATCGAGGCGAAGTCGACGGCCCATGTCGTACGCCGTGCGAGCGGGCGTGGTGCACAGGACGTCGCTCACGCGACGGATCTCGTCCGTCGCCAGGTTACCGCTGTGCACCACTATCCCCGTCGGTGCCCGGTTTCGGACTCGTGCAAGCTCCGCCGGAACGTCTGCAGGTATCCACCGGGCGCCCAGCATTGCGGCCGCAGAATTTCCGACCACCACCGCCTCCCGGCCCGACCAACCAGGCCGCGCGTGCGCGCAGGAACGCGTCGAGCTCTAGCTCCCCGAGGACATAGATGTTGCGGTGCAGCTTGACGTACCGGTGTTGCAGCTGCCATCGAGTCACCTGCCCTCCGGCCAGTGCTTCGGACGCTACGACCAAGCCGAGTAATGCCCCCACGAACACATTCTCGTGCGCCGAGGACACACTTGTTGACGCTGATTCGCCAGAGTTCCGCAAACAAGTGTGTTCTCGGCGAGGGGGCGGGCGGAACCTAGGAGGAAGCGAGCCGCTTCTTCTCGGTATCGACGTCGAAATCCGCTGGCGGATAGGACAAGTCGAGATCTTCCAGCGCGCCGATGAGCAACTCGGTGACCGCGAGCCGGCTGTACCATTTCTTGTCGGAGGGCACCACATACCACGGTGCGTGCTTGGTCGACGTACGGTCCAGCACCGCCTGGTAGGCCTCCTGGTAGTCCGGCCACAGCTTGCGCTCGTCGACATCGCCGGGGTTGTACTTCCAGTACTTGTCCGGTCGCTTCAGTCGCTTCATCAACCGCTTCTTCTGCTCCTCCAGCGACAAGAACATCGCGACCTTGACCAAGGTGAAGCCCTCGTCGACGAGCTCGCGCTCGAAGGCGTTGATTTCGTCGTACCGGCCGCCCCAGACCTCTGGCGGCACCAGGTTGTGCACCCGCACCACCAACACGTCCTCGTAGTGTGAGCGGTCGAACACCCCGATCTTGCCGAATGCCGGCAGCGCGTTGCGGATGCGCCACAGGAAGTGATGCCGGTGTTCTTCCTCGGTGGGCACCCCGAACGCCGTGTAGCGCAGGCCCTGTGGATTGCCGGCTCCGACGACGTGTTTCACGATCCCGCCCTTGCCGGCGGTGTCCATGCCCTGCAGCACCAGCAGCACTGCCTGCTGATCGCCCTCGTCACTTTGGCTGTTGGCGTACAGCATCTCCTGAAGCTCGGCGAAGCGCTGGTTGCGCTCGTCTTGAATCGCGGGGGCGTCCTTTTTCTTCCCGGAGAAGCCGGGCGTGGCATCGAGGTCGATGTCGCCCACCTTGTCTCCCGTGCGGAACCTCAGCACGTGCCGGGCGTCCCGGTTCCAGCAGTCGGTCATCGGTCGCGGGGCGGCAGAGCGGGCGACGGATGCGACCGGGACCGGAAGGTTTGCAGCGAGCCGCCGACTTCGACGATGCCGCACAACGCATTCCACGACAGCATGGTCAGGTAGTCGATGAGCTCGTCGGCGGTCATCCGTGGGTCGGACATCCAGGAGTGAGTGGCCAACTGCACCCCGCCGACGATCATGTAGGCCCATGGTTCCGCCCCCTGGGTGTCCATCCCGACGGCGCTCATCCGCGAACGCAGCATCACCGCGAGCATCCGCGCGATGATCCGCTCCGAATCCGCGACCACCTTCTTGCTCGCCGAGCTGTTGGACATCACGAATCGGTACGGTTCGGGCTCGGCGGCCACCGTGTCGACGTACACGCGGATGATCTCGCGGGTCAGGTCGAACCCGTCGAGGTTGGACGAGAGCGCCTTGGCCATGTTCGGGATCAGCGTGGTCTGTGCGAAGCGCATCATCACCGCGGTGGTGAGGTCGTTCTTGTCGACGAAGTAGCGGTAGAGGACCGTCTTGGAGACTCCGATGTCCGCGGCGATCTCGTCCATGCTGACGTCGCGCCCCCGATGGCGGATAGCCTCCAGCGTGCCGTCCACCAGCTCGTTGCGGCGGTCCACCTTGTGCTGGTGCCATCGTCGCTTGCGGCCGTCAACCTTTGCGGTTGTAGCCGGGAGTCCATTTACCACTGTTGCGGATCCATTCATCAGTCCTGGTCGATATTACGGCGCAACTGCTGCGCGCAGCGCATTCCGACGCCCATCCCGATTTGCCTGGATGATGGGGGGGTGGCACATCGCATGCCGGGCACGCCCAGACACGAACAGCCCAGACACGAACAGCCCAGACACGAACAGCCCAGACCCGAACAGCCCAGACCCGAACAGCTGAGACACGAACACCCCAGCGCCGATCTCGAGGGAATGTTCGCGGTCGACGCCGGCGCCGACGCCCAGCGGCGCACGCAACTGCGTCGGATGAAGGTCGTCGCACTGGGCTTTCTGCTCGGCGCCACAGTCGTCTTCCTGGTGTGCCGGTGGGCACTGGCGCACGACGCGCCGTCCTGGGTCGGCTACGTCGGCGCGGGCGCCGAGGCCGGCATGGTGGGCGCGCTCGCCGACTGGTTCGCGGTCACCGCGCTGTTCAAGCATCCGCTGGGCATCCCGATCCCGCACACCGCCATCATCAAGCGCAAGAAGGACCAGCTAGGCGAGGGCCTCGGGACCTTCGTGCGGGAGAACTTCCTGTCGCCGACGGTGGTGGAGGCCAAGCTGCGCGACGCGCAGATACCCGGCCGGCTGGGCAAGTGGCTGTCCGACTACGGCCACGCCACCCGGGTGGCCGGCGAGATGTCCAACGTCCTGCGCGTGCTGGTCGAAATGCTGCGCGACGAAGACGTGCAGCACGTCTTCGACCGGATGATCATCAAGCGCATCGCCGAACCCCAGTGGGGCCCGCCCATCGGCCGGGTGCTCGGCACGCTTCTGCGGGAAAACCGTCAGGAGGCGTTGATCCAGATGCTGGCCGACCGCGCCTTCCAGTGGTCGCTGGACGCCGGTGAAGTGATCCAGCGGGTGGTCGAGCGCGACTCGCCGAGTTGGTCGCCCCGCTGGGTGGACCACATGCTCGGCGACCGCATCCACCGCGAGCTGATGGACTTCACCGACAAGGTGCGGCGCAACCCCGACCACGAACTGCGCCGCTCGGCCACCCGGTTTCTGTTCGAGTTCGCCGACGACCTCCAGAACGACCAGGACACGATCGCCCGCGCCGAGGCCGTCAAGGAGCAGATCATGGCCCGCGACGAGGTCAGCCGCGCGGCGGAAACGGCCTGGTCGGCGCTCAAGCGGATCCTCGTGGAGTCCGTCGACGACCCGTCCAGCGCCCTGCGCACGCGCATCGCCGACTCCGTCGTCGTGATTGGCGAGTCGTTACGCGACGACGCCGACCTGCGCGACAAGGTCGACGACTGGATCGTGCGCGGCGCCAAGCACCTGGTGTCGGAGTACGGCGTCGAGATCACCGCGATCATCACGGAAACCGTCGAACGGTGGGACGCGGAAGAGGCCAGTCGCCGCATCGAACTGCACGTCGGGCGGGATCTTCAGTTCATCCGGATCAACGGCACGGTGGTGGGCTCGCTCGCGGGTGTGATCATTTACACAGTCGCTCAGCTGCCTTTTTAAGAGAACGCTAACTGACTGCTTGCAAGAGCAAGCACCACCCCGTAGGGTGAGGGATGTCCGTTCCGATACCCGTCCGCCGAGGTGGTGAAACGATGCCCACGCAAGAGGCAGAAGTTGCCGGTGCGGACATCGCCGCCGTGATGACAACCGCCGCTCAAGACATCGGCAGCTTCATCAGGGCGCAGCGTGAAGCTGCTCATGTATCGGTGCGGCAACTGGCGGAAAAGGCCGGTGTCAGCAACCCGTATCTCAGCCAGATCGAGCGCGGATTGCGCAAACCCTCTGCCGAGGTGCTCAACCAGATCGCCAAGGCGTTGCGGGTGTCCGCTGAGGTGCTTTACGTCCGGGCAGGAATTCTCGAGCCCGCCGAGCCCAGTGCGGTGCGGCACGCGATCGTCAACGACATGTCGATCACCGAGCGGCAGAAACAGGTACTGCTCGACATCTACTCCTCTTTTTGTCACCAGACCGAAGCTACCCGTGAGGAGTCGACATCTGCATAACTGTTCAGACGCCAGAACATTCATCTATAAACGTCACTGATCGAAAGGAAACAAACAATGGCTGACCGAAACAACCCCACCGTCGAGGACCTGAAGGCTCCGTTGTTCGCCGCCGTCGGCGCCGCCGACTTGGCTCTCGAGCGCGTCAACGAGATCGTCGCTGCCCTGCGTGACCGCGCCGAGGATGCCCGCTCCGAGTCGCGCACCCGGGTCGAGGAGACCCGCGGCCGGATCACCAAGCTGCAGGACGAGCTGCCGGAGCGCGCGCAGGAGCTGCGTGGCCGGCTGTCCGGCGACGAGCTGCGCAAGGCCGCTGAGGGCTACCGAGAGCAGGCCACCGACCTGTACAACGACCTGGTCGCACGCGGCGAGGCCGCGCTCGAGCGGCTGCGCACCCAGCCGGGCTTCGAGGAGCGCCGCGCGCAGGCCGAGAAGCGGTTCAGCGAGACCGTCGAGTTGACCCAGGAGGCGCTCGGCAACGTCGCGACCCAGACCCGCGCCGTGGGTGAGCGGGCCGCCAAGCTGATCGGCCGCGAAGCGCCGCAGAAGGCCCAGAAGAAGGCTGTACCGGCGAAGAAGGCCGCCAAGAAGGCTGAGCCTGCCAAGAAGGCCGCTGCCAAGAAGGCGCCGGCCAAGAAGGGCGCGGCCAAGAAGGTCACCCAGAAGTAGGCGCAATTCGTCGATCGGGACGGTGCCCGCTTAGGCTGGACAGGTGAACTCTGCTGGCCTTGCGGGCATCGTTCTGATGATTCTGGGGTTCGCCGTCTTCGCGGCAACCCTCTACGCGTTCATCCATGCTGCCATGCAGCGCAGCGACGCCTACACCGCGACGGGTAAACTCACCAAGCCGGTGTGGCTCATCATCCTTGGTGTCTCGGCGCTGCTCTCGTTTCCGTACCTGGGCCTGCTCAGCATCATGGGCCCGATCATCGCAGCCTGTGCCGCCGGCATCTACATGGTCGACGTGCGACCGAAACTTCTTGAAATTCAAGGAAAGTCGCGTTAGCAGATGCGCTTGGTCCTGCTTGCCGCGGCGGTTGCCGCGCTGCCACTGACCGTCGGCATCGCCCCCGCGCATGCCGGCGATCCGCCGCCACCGCCGTACATCGACCGCACCGAGTGGGTGCATTGGGCGGACCTGTCCAGCCTGCGGGTGTACCCGACGCTGGCCGGCCGGTCGGCCAGCACCGACTTCGTCAGCACCGACGAGGCATGGTCTGAAGTGCTCGCCGACGCACCCGACGCGAACCTGCCCGGCATGCGCGAGCAGTTCGACTGTCATTGGCAGCTGGCCGAATTCGCCGAGCCCGGCAAGACGAGCTGGAATCTCGAGCCGTGGCGGCCTGAGGTCACGCCCGCCCAGATGATCCATGCCGGCTGCAATCCGGGCAACGTCGAAGAACCGTTCTAGCGCGAACGCCAGGAGCGACGACAGCATGCGCCCCGCCGAGCTGGCCAGGCTCGTCGACCACACTCTGCTCAAACCCGAGGCGACGGACGCCGACGTCGAGGCTGCGGTGCGCGAGGCGGTCGAGCTTGCCGCCTATGCGGCGTGCGTGTCCCCGTCGATGGTCTCGGCGGCGGTCTCGTCGCGACCGTCCGGCGGACCTGTGGTCACCGCGGTCGCGGGATTCCCGTCGGGCAAGCACCGCAGTGAGGTGAAGGCGCGCGAAGCTGCGCTCGCGGTCGGCGACGGCGCAGCCGAGATCGACATGGTGATCGACATCGGAGCCGCCCTGGCCGGCGACCTGAGCGCGGTGCGGGACGACATTTCCGTTGTGCGGCAAGCAGTTCCGGGTGCGACGCTGAAGGTGATCGTGGAATCGGCCGTGCTGCTCGAACACCGGGGAGCGTCCGCGCTTGTCGACGTGTGCCGGGTCGCCGAGGACGCCGGCGCCGATTTCGTCAAGACGTCCACCGGGTTTCACCCCAGCGGCGGTGCGTCGATCTGGGCCGTCGAGGTGATGGCGGGCGCTGTCGGCGGCCGGCTGGGTGTCAAGGCCAGCGGCGGGATCCGCACCGGCGCGGACGCGCTCGCGATGATCGCAGCGGGCGCCACCCGTCTGGGCTTGTCGGGTACCCGCGCGGTGCTCGAGGGCCTATAGACCTGCGAAGCAGGGGTCCACGTCGCCCTGGGGGATCTTGGCGGTGCGCGTCGAAAACTGGCC
>JBAPQQ010000448.1:0-7147 GCA_049280695.1 Mycobacterium sp. | reverse complement strand
TTCGAGTTGTATGCGGAGCGGGTCAATTTCACTACGCCGCAACGGATCATGATTGACAACCGCACCGGTGACGCGCTCGGCAGGAGCGTGAAAATCGATGGCGCCTACTGGCGTCGTCACGCGCGCCAACCGGTGGAATTCGCCAAGAGCGTGCGCACCCTTGCCGATCTGAATTGCAAACTGTTGCTGGAGATCGGCCCACAGCCGGTGCTCACCGCCGCGGCGCTGCGGGCATGGCCTGACCCCGCCGGCGCGCCGCGGGCGATCGCATCCTTGCGTCGAAACACCGCCGACCACCGACAGATCACCGAAGCCGTTGCCGATGCCTATGCTTTGGGCCACCTCCCCGACTTCGGTGCATTCCGGCAGGCGCACGCACGAAAGCTCGACCTACCGACCTATCCGTTCGAGCATCGCCAGTACTGGTATCGAGACAATCGAGAGCTTCTAAACCAACAACAGCACCTCGGCGGACCGCGTACCGAAGCCGTCCGTCTTCTCGAGGACGGGCGGATCGAAGAACTCGCGGTCCTACTCGACGGTACGAGCGGCGACCATCAGACACTGCACGTGTTGACCAAGCTTGCTGCACAACACAACCAGCAACGTACGACGCAGTCCGTGGCGGATGACCGGTACGAGTTCCGCTGGGAGAAATCCACTGCTTTAACATCCGGCGCGGAAGCCGACGAGCGATCCGCCTGGATCCTTATCGGCGACGATCCCGATACAATGCAGCCTTTGGCCGACGTGCTGACTGCACGTGGTCACCGGCACCGGATCGTGGGGTTGCCGGTGTCGGATGCGGACGAGGAAGGGCTCGCAGAGGAGTTGCGCGCTGCGGCAGCAGACGATCCGACGCTCCGTATCGTGCATGCCGCCGCCCTCGACACGGAAACCGCACCGTCGATGCGGTCACTCTTGCGGATGCAACACCGAATCCTGGGCGGAACGCGGCGACTCTTCCGTGCCGCGATTGCCGCCGGACTGCGCAGACCCATCTGGATGGTGACCCGCGGCGCGCAACGAGTCACCGACGTGGACACCGTGTTGCCGGATCAGGGTTGCCTATGGGGATTCGGTCGGGCCGCATCGCTGGAGCTTCCGCAAGTGTGCGGCGGGCTGGCGGATCTTGCTGGCGGCACTGTAGACGAATGGTCTCGGTTCATCGACCTGATCACGATGCCGCGCGACTCGGCAGTCAGGGAAGACCAAATCGCGCTGCGCGATCAAGCGGTCTATGTTCCCCGGTTGGTTCGGCGGGTTGGGCAGCCCAGCGTTACACCGCTGGAAGCGCGCGGTGACGCGACGTATTTGGTGACCGGCGGGCTGGGGTCGGTAGGACTTGAAATCGCCGGATACCTGGCCGCGCACGGCGCCAAGCATCTGGTGCTGACCAGTCGACGCACCCCCAGCGATGCCGCGCAACAGCGAATCGATGCGCTCGGCGAACAGCACGGCTGCGAATTCCGGGTCGTCACTGCCGATGTCGCCGATGCGCACGATGTCGCACGCCTGTTAGCCAGCGTGCACGCCGAACTACCGCCGTTAGCCGGCATCGTCCATGCCGCGGGCGAGATCGGTACCACCCCACTGAGCAGCCTAGACGACGCCGAAGTGGATCGCGTTTTCGCCGGGAAGGTCTGGGGTGCATGGCATTTGAGCGAAGCAGCCGCTGACCTGAAGCTGGATTTTTTCCTCAGCACCTCGTCGATCGCCTCGGTCTGGGGCGGATTCGGCCAGACCGCCTACGGCGCGGCGAACGCCTTCCTCGACGGGCTGGCCTGGCGCCTGCGCGAGCAGGGCGTCCCTGGGATCAGCGTCAATTTCGGTCCCTGGTCAGTGGGCATGGCCGACTCGGAGTCTCGTGCGCGACTGGATCAGCGCGGGGTTCACACCTTGTCACCCGCCGATGCCCTGGCCGGTATGGCCGATGTCGTGGCGGCTTCTTCGGCGCAGGGCGTAGTGGCCCGAATCGACTGGGCCCGTTTCCTGCCGCTGTACCAGCAGGCAGGGAGGCGGGCATTCCTTGCGGAGTTGGAGCGCGAGGTGCCCACCCAGCTGACGGCGGTGGCGCCGTCCGCAACCGTCTCTGGGAAGACCCAGCTGGTCGAGCGGCTCACCAACGCTCCAGTGCAGCAGCGCAAGAAACTTTTGACCGACTACCTACTCGACGCGGTAGCAGAGGTGACGCGCGTAGATGCCGCGGACATCCGCGAGGACGCGGGGTTCTTCGACCTCGGCATGGATTCGCTGATGGCCGTCGAATTGCGGCGCCGTATCGAACAGGGAGTGGGCAAGGAGATACCCATCACCCTGGTAATGGATCATCCCCGTCTGTCCGACGTGGCCGACTACCTCCTCGGCGAGGTGCTCGGGCTCAGCGAGCCATCCGCCAAATCAGGGCCTCAACCTTCGTCAGTGGTGACGACGCGCACGGACGAACCGATCGCGATCGTCGCGGTGTCGTGCCGTTTTCCCGGCGCAGCCGACCCGGAAGCTTTCTGGGAGGTGCTGTCCGGCGGTGTCGATGCGATCCGGGAAGTCCCAGAGGACCGATTCGACATCGACGAGTTCTACGACGCGGATCCAGAGACTCCGGGCAAGACCTACACGCGCTTCGGCGGATTCCTCGACGGTATCGACGGATTCGATCCCGAATTCTTCGGCATCTCTCCGCGCGAGGCCGTCTGGATCGAGCCGCAGCAGCGGCTGATGCTCGAAACAGCATGGGAAGGTTTGGAACGCGCCGGGTACTCGCCAGGGGCGCTGCGCGGCAGCCGAACCGGCATCTTCGTGGGGGTTGGCGCCAACGAGTATGCGCATCTGATGTCTTCGGAGTCGGTCGACAAGATCGAGCCCTACTTCATCACCGGAAATGCGCTCAATGCGATTTCCGGTCGGGTTGCCTTCGCGCTCGGACTCGAAGGACCGGCAATGGCGGTCGACACCGCATGCAGCTCGGCGTTGGTGGCCGTCCATCAGGCCTGCCAGGCATTGCACACCGGGGACTGCGATATGGCCTTGGCCGGCGGCGTGAACGTCTTGCTGAGTCCGGTGACAGCGATCGCCGCATCCCGCGCGAGGATGCTTTCCCCCGACGGGCGATGCAAGACCTTCGACGCCTCCGCCGACGGCTATGTGCGCGGTGAAGGCTGCGGAATTCTGGTGCTCAAGAGGCTGAGCGATGCGGTACGTGATGGCGATCGGGTCTGCGCGCTCATTCCCAGCAGCGCCGTCAACCAGGACGGCGCCTCCAGCGGTTTGACAGTGCCTAATGGTGTTGCACAGCAACGGCTTATCGGGTCGGCGCTGGCTCGTGCCGGTCTGTCGGGCGGCGATGTCGACTACCTCGAGGCGCACGGGACGGGCACGCCGCTGGGCGATCCAATCGAAGTCCAGGCGGCCGCAGCCGCCTACGGTGCTTCGCGGGATGCTGATCGGCCGTTGCTGATGGGATCGGTGAAGACCAACATCGGTCATCTCGAGTCGGCTTCTGGGGCAGCAGGTCTGATCAAAGTCGTGTTGTCGCTACAACATGAACTGCTGCCACCGAGCCTGCACTTCGAGAAGCCCTCGCCGCACATCCCGTGGGACTCGCTGCCGGTGCGGGTCGTGGACAAGGTGATTCCGTGGCAGGCCAACGGCAGGCCGCGCCGCGCCGGGGTGAGTTCCTTCGGGTTCACCGGCACGAACGCGCACGTGCTGATCGAGGAGGCACCGCGACAAGCGGTGGCCGGCGACGAGGAACCGGCAGGCGATCTCGCGATGACCCCGGAGCAGGACACTCACGAACAGACGGTCAATGTGCTGGCGCTGTCCGCACGGTCACCGGAAGCGCTGGTGGCGTTGGCGCAGCGTTATGAGGCCTGGTTGAAAGCCCACCCGGATGTCGACCTCGCCGACGTATGCCTCACCGCTGGGGCGGGCCGTTCGCATTTCGAACATCGGGCCGCGCTTGTCGTCGAATCGATCCAGGGTGCGCGTGAGGGCCTGGCCGACTTGGCCGAGAACCGACACCGCCCGGGTGTGTTGCGTAGCGAGCACATCAACCGGCCCATGACAGCGTGGTTGTTCACCGGGCAGGGCAGCCAGTATCCAGGGATGGCGCGTGAGTTATTCGACGCCGAGCCGGTTTTCGCCGAAACCGTGACACGTTGCGCGGACTCGGTCAAAGACATACTGCCACGTCCGCTACTGGAGGTGCTTTTCGCCACCAACCGCGAAACCGGTGGCGAGGCCGGAGAATTGTTGCGGCACACGTCGTTTGCGCAGCCAGCGCTGTTTGCCGTCGAGATGGGCCTGGCCCGGCTGTGGCAGTCGTGGGACATCGAGCCCGACGTGGTGCTGGGGCACAGCGTGGGCCAGTATGCGGCGGCATGTGTCGCCGGAGTGTTCAGCCTCGAGGACGGCGCACGGCTGATGGCCGAACGCGGCCGGATGTTCGGCAGCCTGCCCGGAGGTGGGCGAATGGTGGCGGTGTTCACCGACGCCAAGCACGTCGAGGAGATCGCCGGCGAATTCCCGCGAGTGTCGGTCGGCGCATACAACGGACCCAACACCGTGCTCTCGGGTCCGGGTGAAGATCTGGAACAAATAGTTGCCAGACTCGGTAAGGAGGGAATCCGCTGCACCTGGCTGGAGACCAGCCACGCCTTCCACTCGGAATTGCTGGATCCGGTGCTCGATGAATTCGAGTCGTACGCCGCGCAATTGCAGTTCGCTCCCCCGACGTTGCCGCTGGTCTGCAACCGTACCGGCGCCGTCCTCACGGCCCAAACCCCGCTCGACGCTCAATACTGGCGGCGGCATTCCCGCCAGCCGGTGCAATTCGCCGAGAGTGTGCGCACCGTGGCCGCGCTGGGATGCTCCGTGTTGATGGAGATCGGTCCGCAACCGGTGCTGACCGGAGCTGCGGTGCAGGTCTGGCCGGAGCACTTGGCCGCGCCGCGGGCGATCGTCTCGCTGCGCAAAGGCGTTGGTGACCGGCGCCAGATCGCCGATGCACTGGCCGCAGCCTACGTCAGCGGCCACCCACCCAATTTCGCTGCGCTGCATCGTCATCCCCGTCGCAGACTCGAACTGCCCACCTCTCCGTTCCAGCGCCGCCGCTTCTGGCCCCAGACGTCCGGAGTCGCCATCGAGGGGTCGGGCGGTCCAACTTCCGGAATCTTGGGTAGCGCAAAAGATCTCGCCTCTGGTGACTCCGTCTATACCAGCAGGTTGTCCGTCAAGTCGCAGCCGTGGCTTTCCGACCACGTCATCTACGGCACGGTTGTCGTTCCCGGGGCGACGTATGCAGCGATGGCGTTGGCCGCAGTCGGTCCACCGGCGCGGGTGAAAGACGTGTTTTTCTACGAGCCGATCATCCTGCCCGAGAGGAGTTCTCGCGAGGTGCAGCTGACATTGCATCCGCTGGAAGACGGCGGTCAGTGGCGATTCCAGGTGCACAGCCGTCCGTATGGTGATCGTGACGCCGACTGGTCGCTGAACGCCGACGGCACTGTCGGCACCGGTGTGGATGACGAGTCAGCACCCGAGCAGGCGGATCCCGTCGACGCGGCGATCGAACGACTGAACCGCATGCGTCCGCAGGAGTTGTTCGAGACTTTCGCCGACATGGAACTCGCGTGGGGGCCCAACTGGTCCGGTTCGCTGAAGTCGTTGTGGCTCGGTGAGGGTGAGGCGATCGGCGACATCGTCGTCGGCGAAGAACTCGCCGAACATCTCGGAAGCGAGCCGATGCATCCGGTCCTGATGGACTTGTGCACCGGCATCGCCTTCCCGGCGTTCCCGGCACTTCTCGCGGCCGAACAGGGCGTGAACGATCTGTTCTTGCCGTTGCGGTACGGGCAAGTGACGCTGCGGGAGAAGATGCCTCGGCGGTTCTACTGCCGTGCGAGGTGGCACACGAGCGCCCTCGACAGCGAAACCCAGATCTTCGATCTCGACTTCGTCGACCGGGATAGCCGCCTGCTGGGCGGGATTCGCGAGTTCACGGTCAAACGCGCGCCCCGCGAGGCGTTGTTGCGCGGGCTCGGCGGCGACGCCACCCGGCTGCTCTACACCCTTGGCTGGCACGAGGTGCCGTCGCCGGCATCAAGCAGTGATGTTGGGGGCGCCGGGAACGCGAACGGCACCTGGCTGATTGCCGGATTCGACGAACTGGCCACCAACGTGCCGGGCTGCGTTCCGTTCGACCGCAACACCGATCCGGAGCCCCTGGGACGGCTGTTGGCACAGGCTCACGAGCGCGGTCTGCCGTTCTCCGGCGTCGTCTGGCGCAGCGCCGCGCCGAACCGAGAAGGAGGCGCCGGCCTCTCGGACTCCGGGGCCGCGCGGATCGAGACCGAGATCGCGCACCTGCTCAGCGCTGTGCACACTGTGCAACGCGGCGAGGTGAAACTGCCCGGCGGACTGTGGATCATCACCGAGCGGGCCGTGGCATGCGAATCCGGCGAGCCGGTCGATCCGGTGCAGGCGGCACTGTGGGGATTCGGGCGCACCACTGTCAACGAGGAACCGGCGCTGCGCTGCAAACTGGTCGATTGCGACGGATCAGAGGAGGCTGTGCGGGCAGTCGCCAACCTGTTGGCCACACCGATCGACGAACCCGAACTGGCGCTGCGACAAGGAAAGCTGCTGGCCTCACGGTTGTTGCCATGGGCGCGCAGCGGTCATCTCACGGTGCCGCGCTCGACCGACTACGTGCTGGCACCCACCGAACGCGGCGCGATCGACAACCTGCGTCTGACCGAGGCGGACGTGTCGCCGGCGGACGAGGGCTACGTGCAGGTCCGGGTGGAGGCCGCAGGCCTCAACTTCCGGGATGTCCTCAACGTCCTCGGCCTCTACCCGGGCGACCCCGGACCGATCGGCGGGGACTTCGCAGGCATCGTCACGCAATTGGGCAGCGGCGTCACCGGACTCGACGTCGGCCAGCGCGTCTACGGCTTCATGCAGGGCGCATTCTCCAGCCGGTTCAATGTGCCGGTCCAGTTGGTGGCGCCGGTGCCCGACGGGCTGAGCCCGGTAGCGGCGGCCACCATTCCCGCTGCGGCGCTCACGGCCCGACTCGCGTTCGACTGGGCGCAGTTGCAGCCCGGTGATCGTGTGCTCATTCACGCCGCGAGCGGCGGCGTCGGGC
>JBAPQQ010000447.1:0-4493 GCA_049280695.1 Mycobacterium sp. | reverse complement strand
TCTGCACGCGCACGCGGCGCGAGAGATCGCCGGCGCGTTGGCATCTGGGCGACGCGACGCCGCCCAGCGGCTGGCTGACGGCTGGAACAAGGCCGACGGCCTGTTCGGCGCCCTCGACGCCCGGCGGCTGCCCAGGTGACCAGTCGTCGGCGCGACACGCACAGGGTTCTGGCATTCCACGCACGCTCGTGAAGGTTTTGATGCTGTCGTGGGAGTACCCGCCGGTGGTGATCGGCGGGCTGGGCCGGCATGTGCATCACCTGGCCACGGCGTTGGCGGCGGCCGGCACCGAGGTGATGGTGTTGAGCCGCCGGCCATTTGATACCGACCCGTCCACGCACCCAACCACCGATGAGACGCATGACGGCGTGCGCGTTGTCGCCGCCGCGCAAGACCCGCACGAGTTCGCGTTCGACACCGACATCATGGCGTGGACCCTGGCGATGGGTCACTCGATGCTCCGCGCCGCGTTGTCGGCCGGCTTCAGACCCGATGTCGTGCACGCCCACGACTGGCTGGTCTCCCACCCGGCCGTCGCGCTTGCCGAGTTCTTCGACGTGCCATTGGTTTCCACGCTGCATGCCACGGAGGCCGGACGGCATTCCGGTTGGATCAACGGCCGGGTGAGTCGCCAGGTGCATGCGCTGGAGTCATGGCTGGCGCGCGAATCGGACTCGCTGATCACCTGTTCGGCGTCGATGCGTGACGAGATCACCAAGCTTTTCGGACCGGGCCTCGCCGATATCCATGTGATCCGCAACGGAATCCATTCCGAGCGTTGGCCTATTGCGAAACGAAAGAAACGTTCGGGCCCGGCCAACCTGGTCTACTTCGGACGGCTCGAGTACGAGAAGGGCATCCACGATCTGATCGCCGCGCTGCCGCGGATCAGACGAACCCATCCCGGTACGACGCTGACGATCGCCGGTGAAGGGACACAGCTGGAATGGCTGACCGCGGAAGCCCGGCGGCATCGGGTGCTCGGGGCGACCAGGTTCGCCGGACATCTCGACCACGCCGACCTGCTGCGCGCACTCCACGACGCCGACGCCGTCGTGCTGCCCAGCCACTACGAACCGTTCGGGATCGTGGCATTGGAGGCTGCGGCCGCCTGTGCACCGCTGGTGACGTCGAACGTCGGTGGCCTCGGTGAAGCGGTGATCGACGGCCAGACCGGAATGCTGTTCCCGCCGAGGGACGTCGAGGGAATCGCCGACGCGGTGCGTAGGACGCTCGACGATCCCGAGAGCGCGCAACGCCGGGCCGTCGCGGCGCGGGATCGACTCACGTCCGACTTCGACTGGAGCGCCATCGCGGTCGAGACTGCGCAGATCTATCTGGCCGCCAAGCGGCGCGAACGGCAACCGCTGCCGCGTCGGCTCATCGTCGACAAGCCCCTCCCCGACCGCTGACTCGCCGCGAGCAGACGCGAAATCGCATTACCGACAGCCGAATCGTGCGATTTAGTGTCTGCTCGCGCCACAGCGGGGTCACCGCAGCGCCTTGAGACACCCCGAAACCGGTGGAAGAATCGGGGCAAAAGGATCGAGGTCAACATGATTCTCTACGCAGTGGCCGCGGTCGTCGGCGCCGGCATCTTCTGGCTCGGCACCAACTTCCGCGTCATCAAGCAGTTCGAACGAGGCGTGGTCTACCGCTTCGGACGCGTCCAAAAGGGCATTCGCGGGCCGGGGTTGACGATGCTGATTCCCCTCGCCGACCGCATGCAGAAGGTCAACATGCAGATCGTCACGATGCCGGTGCCCGCCCAGGACGGGATCACCCGCGACAACGTGACCGTCCGGGTGGACGCCGTCATCTACTTCCGCGTCGCCGACCCGGTCAAAGTGTCCGTGGACGTCCAGGACTACATCTCGGCCATCGGGCAGGTCGCGCAGACGTCGCTGCGCTCGATCATCGGCAAGAGCGACCTCGACGACCTGCTGTCCAACCGCGAAGGCCTGAACCAGGGCCTCGAGCTCATGCTCGACAGCCCCGCGATGGGCTGGGGCATTCACATCGACCGCGTCGAGATCAAGGATGTAGCGCTGCCCGACTCGATGAAGCGGTCGATCGCCCGGCAGGCCGAGGCGGAGCGCGAACGACGGGCACGGGTGATCACCGCCGACGGCGAGCTGCAGGCGTCGCAGAAGCTGGCGCAGGCAGCCGAAGTGATGGGTGAGCACCCCGCCGCTCTGCAACTGCGGCTGCTGCAAACCGTCGTCGAGGTTGCCGCCGAGAAGAACAACACGCTGGTGCTTCCGTTCCCCGTCGAGCTGCTGCGGTTCCTGGAGAAGTCGACGCCCCGCTCGAAATCGGACGAAGCCCAGGTTCCCGACGACCCACGCAGCCTGTTGCCGTAGCCGCGAGGGTGCGCGCAAAGGAACGGGAGCTAGTGAGAAGCTTTCTTGCGCTCGATGTCGGCCAGCGCCGCGGCCAGCTCAGCCCGTTCGGCCGCCGACGTCTCCCAGTCCACCCGCCGGTTCTTCACCACCTTGGCCGGCGCACCGACCGCGATCGAGAAGTCCGGGATGTGGCCCTTGACGACGGCATGGGCACCCAGCACGCAGCCACGGCCGACGATCGTGCCGCGCAGCACGGTGACCTTCGCCGCGACCCAGGTGTCGGGCCCGATCCGCACCGGGCTCTTCAGGATGCCCTGGTCCTTGATCGGCATGGTGATGTCGTCCATCCGGTGATCGAAGTCCGTCACGTAACACCAGTCGGCCATCAGCACCGAATCCCCCAGTTCGACGTCGAGGTAGGTATTGATCACGTTGTCGCGGCCCAGCACCACCTTGTCGCCGAACCGCAGCGAGCCCTCGTGCGCGCGGATCGTGTTCTTGTCCCCGATGTGCACCCAGCGGCCGATCTCCAACCGGGACAGCTCGGGGGTCGCGTGGATCTCCACTCCCTTGCCGAGGAAGACCATGCCGCGGGTGATGATGTGCGGGTTGGCCAGCTTGAACTTCAGCAGCCGCCAGTACCGGATCAGGTACCACGGCGTGTAGGCGCGGTTGGCCAGCACCCATTTCAGCGAGGCCGGCGTCAAGAACTTCGCCTGGCGCGGATCGCGCAGTCGCGACCCCCGCCAGCGCTTGTGCAACGGTGCTCCCCACATCGTCGTCATGGCCGGAAAGCCTACGCCGGGCTGCGGGAACTGCCGGGTTACCCTCAGGGGACGCCAGCCCGACGGAAGGACGCATGTTCTCGCGACATCGCACCCCCCGGCGGCTGGTGGCGTTGGTCGCCGCGGCGCTGCTCGCGCTGTCCGGGTGCGGGAACACCGACGGCTGGGTCGACGCAGCGCCTGCCGCCGGCTGGCCGACCCAATACGCCGACGCCGCGAACAGCAGCTACACCCCGACCTCCGGCGCCGAATCCCTGAAGCTGACGTGGAGCCGTTCGGTCAAGGGCAGCCTGTTCGCCTCGGTGGCGCTCGGCGGCACCGACACCCACTACCTGGCCGCCAATGCGCAGACCGCGGCCGGCTGTTCGCTGATGGTGTGGGAGTACGACAACAACGGCCGCCAGCGCTGGTGCACCCGGATGGTGCTGGGCGGCGGGTTCGCCGGCCCGCTGTTCGACAAGTTCGACAACCTCTACGTCGGCCAGCCGGGAACCATGCTGTCGTTTCCGCCGCTTCAGTGGTGGCGCTGGCGGCATCCGGTGATCGGAATGCCGTTGACCCCCCGGTTCGTCGGCCCCAATCGGCTACTGGTGCTCACGCATCTCGGTCAGGCACAGGTGGTCGACGCGCACCGCGGCGAGATGATCGGGTCAGCGGTCGATCTGGTGCAAGGTGTGAATCCCACCGACAGCCAACGCGGGCTCACCGACTGCCGGCCCGCAGGGCCGGCGTGCCCCGTCGCCGCCGCGCCTGCCTTCTCCGCGTCGACCGGCCTGATCGTCACCGGAATCTGGCAGCCCGGGGCCCCGGCAGCCACCCTGACCACGCTGCGGTACCGCGAGGACGGGGGCCCATTGCTGTCGCCGGAGTGGTCCACTGACACGGTCACCAGCGGCGTGATCGGCAGTCCGGTGATCTCTGCCGACGGTTCGACGGTGTACGTGAACAGCCGCGACGGCAAGCTATGGGCACTTCAAACCAATGACGGCAAGGCCAAATGGTCTGTGCCACTGGGCTTTTCACCGCAGACCCCGCCGTCTGCAAGCCCACGCGGCCTGCTGGTGTCCGGCGGCGGGCCGGACGCCAAGCTGGTTGCCGTGCACGACAACGGCGAGCGTGGCGACGTGGTCTGGCGACGCGACGACGTCACCACGCTGTGCACGCCGAGCCTGGCCGGCGACGACATCGGCTACACCGTCGTGCGTTCCGGCGACAACGGCTTGGCGCTGTTGGTTTTCCGTATCGGCGACGGGCACACCGTCAACACCTACCCCCTGCCGCAGGCCACCGGCTGGCCGGTCGGGGTTTCCGTCGCCACCGACCGGCGAGTGTTCACCGCGACCAGCGACGGCCAGGTGTACGG
>JBAPQQ010000446.1:0-1545 GCA_049280695.1 Mycobacterium sp. | reverse complement strand
GCTCGCTGGCCCCCGAGGGTGCCGTGGTGAAGTCGGCCGGGTTCGACTCCGACGTGTTCGAAGGCACCGCAAGGGTTTTCGAGCGCGAGCGCGCCGCGCTGGATGCGTTGGAGGACGGCACGATCCGGGCCGGCGACGTCGTCGTCATCCGGTACGAAGGTCCCAAGGGCGGGCCGGGCATGCGCGAGATGCTCGCGATCACCGGCGCGATCAAAGGCGCGGGCCTGGGCAAGGACGTGCTGTTGATCACCGACGGCAGGTTCTCCGGCGGTACGACCGGGCTGTGCGTCGGGCACATCGCCCCCGAGGCCGTCGACGCCGGTCCGATCGGCTTCCTGCGCGACGGGGACCGGATTCGCCTGGACGTGCCCAACGCCACCCTCGACGTGGTCGTCGACCCGGCCGAATTCGCCTCCCGCCAAGAGGGCTTCACGCCGCTGCCGCCCCGCTACACCACCGGCGTGCTGGCCAAGTACGTCAAGCTGGTCGGCTCGGCAGCGCAAGGCGCAGTCTGCACCTAGCCCTCCTTCTTGCGCGAGCAGACGCGGAATCGCATTACCACCGGCCTCCGCGTGCGATTTCGCGTCTGCTCGCAGCGAAGAAGTTACTCAGAACCGAACTGCTCGTAGAGCGCCGGCAGGAATCCTGCGAGATGGTTCATCTCCTGCGCACAGTGCACTAGAAGATTGCGCGCATAATCCTCTGTGGCACCGAGGATTCGCGACACCACGGGTCTGACGGCACGGTTAGCCACCCCGGGCGCGCCGCGCACCGAGATGTACGGCCCGCCCAGCCAGAATCGGGAGCGCATTTCGCAACCGCCCTCCGTCGGCCGGATGTGGTGGACGAGCCATCCGCCGTCCACGGGGACATCGCGAGAGCCAACGCGCGCGCAGATCGGCACGACGTTGTCGTCGGCGGCAGGCAGACCGACCGTCGACGGCGGGACGAACCGGATCGCGGCACGCAGCACCGCTGACCCGATGTACTCCGTGATCAACGAGGTGCGCCCGACGTACCGCGGGGGGCGGCCGTCGGCGCCGTCCTGCCACTTCGCCGACACGTGCGCCCTGGGGTGCCACAGCTTGTAGCGACGCGAGTCGCAACCGTGCCAGCCGAACCACCAGGACCACATCGCCGGCGCGACACCAGGCATGTCGGTGCGCACCGACACCTGGATGCCGCCGTCGTCGAGCAGGCCGTAGCCGTTCTCGGTCTGGTGGTACTCCGCGTCGTCGAGCGTCGCCGCGGCGTCGAACGCCAGCAGCGTCGGGCCGGCTTGCGGCCCGTGCTCCAGCGCCTCGACCACGTGGCGGGGCAACGGTGCCATCTGTGGCTGAAAGAACTTGCCGAACGCCGTTTAAAAGTCGCCGTCGCGATACCCGAGGTATGCCATGTCAGATCCGTCCCATCCAGCTGTAGAAGCGTCCGTCGGGATCGTAGGTGGCGCGAACCTTGTCGAGCCGCGCCATCGCCTCGTCGGTGGCGAACCTGGCCGGACGCTCACCGAGGTTCTCGTCGGCGAGCTGGATGCCGCTGGCCAGG
>JBAPQQ010000445.1:0-9359 GCA_049280695.1 Mycobacterium sp. | reverse complement strand
CTCCATCGCCGCCCGGGCCACCCCCGAGCAGATCGGCAGGTCGCTGAAAAAGACCTTGGCTGAGCGGTTGCGGATCCGGCCCGGCCAGGCGCGCCGGCGCATCGCCGACGCCGAGATGCTGGGCGCGCGCACCACCCTGACCGGCCAACCGGTGCCGCCGCAGTGGACCGCGACCGCGGCCGGGCAGCGCGCCGGGGACATCAACACCGCCCACGTGGCCGAGATCGCCCGGTTCTTCCATCACCTGCCCTGCTGGGTCGACCAATCGCACGCGAACGCGCCGAAGCCGACCTGGCGGGGTTGGCGGCCAAGCACCGCCCCGATGAGTTGCGGCTGCTGGCCGACAAGCTGGCCGACTGCCTCAACCCCGACGGCGACTTCACCGACGACGACCGCGCCCGCCGCCGCGGCATCACGATCGGGCGTCAACACCCCGACGGCATGAGCCCGATCAGCGGCTGGCTGACACCGCAAGCCCGCGCCAGCCTGGACACGGTGCTGGCCAAGTGGGCGGCCCCGGCCATGTGCAACCCGGCCGACGAATCACCGGTCATCGACGGGCAACCCTGCCAGGCCGCGATCGAGGGGGACCCGCGCAGCCCGGCCCAGCGCAACCACGACGCCCTGCTGGCCATCTGCCGGTCCACCCTGGCCTCCGGACAGCTGGGATCTCACCGCGGCCTGCCGGTCAGCATCATCGTGTCCACCACCCTGCAGGAACTCGAGTCAGCCGCCGGGATCGCCCACACCGGCGGCGGCAGCTGGCTGCCCATGCCCGAGGTGATCCGCATGGCCAGCCACGCCCGGCACTACCTGCGCATCTACGACAAACACACCGCCCACGAGCTGTACCTGGGCGAAACCAGACGCATCGCCAGCCCCGCCCAGCGAATCGTGCTGCACGCCAAAGACCGCGGCTGCACACGGCCGGGATGCACCGCCCCGGGATACCTCTCCGAGGTGCACCACATCAGCGGATGGGCCAAAACCCACCGCACCGACATCGACGACCTGACCTTCGCCTGCGGACCCGACCACAAACTGCTCGACGAACAAGGCTGGACCGTCCGCAAAAACGCCCAGGGCATCACCGAATGGCTACCCCCAGCCCACCTGAACTTCGGCAAACCCACCACCAACGGCTACTGGCACCCCCAACGCTACTTCCGACTCAACGACGACGACGACGGGCCGTGACGCGAATGTTTGCCCAGCGCCCAGGTGGCTACCCACGGACTTGAGCCACCAGCAAAGGAGGGCTGGCGATGTCCACGTCGGCACGGCAGACGCACCAGCACGCAGCAGGAGAACAGTGGGTGATCCCGCTTATCGTCGCGGCCTGGGTGACTGTTCTGCTCAGCGGCTTGCTGGTGCTTGGGTAGAGGGAACATTTCCGCAGCTGACCAACGTTGGGCTAGGCATGGCAATTCAAGACATCACCACCGACCAGTTCGACCACACCATCAACGACAACGACATCGTGCTGGTGGACTTCTGGGCCTCGTGGTGCGGTCCCTGCAAGCAGTTCGCGCCCACGTTCCAGGCGTCCTCGGAGAAGCACCCGAACGTGGTGTACGCGAAAGTCGACACCGAAGCCGAGCAGGAGCTGGCCGCTCGCGCGCAAATCCGCGCCATTCCGACATTGATGGCCTTCAAGAAGGGCACGCTGGTGTTCAACCAGGCCGGTGCCCTGACGCCGCCGATGCTCGAGGATCTGGTGCAGCAGGTCGAGGCCCTCGACGTCGACGCCGCGCTCGCCGCTCAGAAGGCACAGAACGACGGCGAAGAGGCGTAACCAGGGCACGCGATAGCGTGCAGTCCGTGAGCAACGACTTCGTCCTGGTCGACCGTCCCCGCCCGAACATCGCGCTGATCACGCTGAACCGCCCCGAGCGGATGAACTCGATGGCGTTCGACGTGATGGTCCCGCTTCGGCGTGTCATCGAAGAGGTCACCCACGACAACGACGTTCGCGCCGTCGTGCTCACCGGCGCGGGCCGCGGGTTCTCCTCGGGGGCCGACCACAAGTCCGCAGGGTCTGTGCCGCACATCGACGGGCTCACCCGGCCGACGTTCGCGCTGCGTTCGATGGAAGTGCTCGACGACGTGATCCTCGGCCTGCGGCGCATGCACCAACCCGTCATCGCCGCCGTCAACGGGCCCGCCATCGGCGGCGGGCTGTGCCTGGCGCTCGCCGCTGACATCCGCGTCGCGTCCACCCGGGCGTACTTCCGTGCAGCCGGCATCAACAACGGTCTGACCGCCAGCGAATTGGGCCTCTCCTACCTGTTACCCAGGGCGATCGGAACGTCACGAGCATTCGAGATGATGCTCACCGGCCGCGACGTCGACGCCGGCGAGGCCGAGCGCATCGGCCTGGTGTCGCGCGCGGTCCCCGCCGGCGACCTGCTGGACACCTGCTATCAGATCGGCGAGCAGATTGCCGCGTTCTCCCGGCCCGGCACCGAGCTGACCAAGCGCACACTGTGGACCGGACTCGACGCCGGTAGTCTGGAAGCGCACATGCAGGCCGAGGGCCTCGGCCAGCTGTTCGTGCGCCTGCTCACCGCCAATTTCGAAGAGGCGGTTGCCGCGCGTGCCGAGAAGCGCGCACCGATCTTCACCGACGACAAGTAGAGGATTAGCCGTGATCACCGCAACGGACCTCGAGGTCCGCGCCGGCGCGCGGATCCTGCTGTCCGCGGCGGGATCTGCGTTGCGCGTGCAACCCGGCGATCGCATCGGTCTGGTGGGCCGCAACGGCGCCGGCAAGACGACCACGATGCGCATCCTCGCCGGCGACGCCGAGCCGTACGCGGGAATCATCCAGCGCAATGGTGAAATCGGTTATCTCCCACAGGATCCCAAAGGGGGCAACCTCGAGGTCATCGCCCGCGACCGCGTTCTGTCCGCCCGCGGTCTCGACACCTTGATGACCGAGCTGGAGAAGCAGCAGGCGGTGATGGCCGAGGTCGTCGACGACGCCGAACGCGACAAGGCCGTCCGTCGCTACGGCCAACTCGAGGAGCGGTTCGCAGCGCTCGGCGGATACGTCGCCGAGAGCGAGGCGGCACGCATCTGTTCGAGCCTCGGCTTGCCGGACCGCGTGCTGACGCAGCCACTTCGCACGCTGTCCGGTGGCCAGCGACGTCGGGTAGAGCTGGCGCGCATCCTGTTCGCGGCGTCGGATTCAGGCGCCGGGTCCAGCACCACGCTGCTGCTCGACGAGCCGACCAATCACCTCGACGCCGACTCTCTGGGCTGGCTGCGAGCCTTCCTGCAGAACCACAACGGCGGTCTCATCGTCATCAGCCACAACGTCGACCTGCTCGCCGACGTCGTCAACAAGGTCTGGTTCCTCGACGCGGTGCGCGGGGAGATCGACGTCTACAACATGGGCTGGCACAAATACCTCGACGCACGCGCCACCGACGAGCAACGTCGCCGCCGCGAACGCGCCAACGCAGAACGCAAAGCAGCGGCACTGAGGACACAGGCGGCCAAACTCGGCGCCAAGGCCACCAAAGCCGTTGCCGCGCAGAACATGGTGCGACGCGCCGACCGCATGATGGCCGCTCTGGACGACGAGCGGGTGGCCGACAAGGTCGCCCGGATCAGGTTTCCCACCCCCGCGCCCTGTGGGCGCACGCCGTTGACGGCCAAGGGGCTGAGCAAGAACTACGGCTCGCTGGAGGTGTTCACCGGCGTCGACCTTGCGATCGACCGCGGGTCTAGGGTGGTGGTGCTCGGCCTCAACGGCGCCGGCAAGACCACCCTGCTCAGGCTCCTCGCTGGGGTTGAGACCGCCGACACCGGCCTCGTCGAACCCGGACATGGTTGCAAGGTCGGCTATTTCGCGCAGGAGCACGACACCATCGACAATTCGGCGACCGTGTGGGAGAACATCCGCCATGCCGCTCCCGACAGCGGCGAGCAGGATCTGCGTGGACTGCTGGGCGCGTTCATGTTCAGCGGCCCACAACTCGACCAACTGGCCGGCACGCTTTCCGGCGGCGAAAAGACGCGCCTGGCACTGGCGGGCCTGGTGGCGTCGACCGCGAACGTGCTGCTGCTCGACGAGCCCACCAACAACCTCGACCCCGCGTCGCGCGAACAGGTGCTC
Source organism: Mycobacterium sp. (assembly GCA_049280695.1). GTDB lineage: Bacteria > Actinomycetota > Actinomycetes > Mycobacteriales > Mycobacteriaceae > Mycobacterium. Next base: position 5,236 of record JBAPQQ010000445.1, on the reverse strand, counting down.
GACGCACTGCGCAGCTACCTCGGTGCGGTGGTGCTGGTGACCCATGACCCCGGAGCCGCCGAGGCGCTCGACCCGCAACGCGTGGTGCTGCTGCCCGACGGCACAGAAGACTATTGGTCCGAGGACTATCGCGATTTAATCGAGCTTGCCTAACTGCCAAGCAATCCGATGAATTTCCTCACGCCGGCAGGTGGGTTTCCCTACCCTTCACTTACTGGGTGCTGACACGGCGGGGAGATGGCGATGAGGAAGCCGAACAAAGCTCGGGACAATCTGCTGCACGAGCTCCGGGACCAATACGAGCATGGCGCCAGCATCCGGAAGCTAGTGGCGTCGACCGGCCGCTCGTATGGGTCGATCCACAGCATGCTGCGCGAATCCGGCACCACGATGCGCAGCCGCGGCGGCCCGAACCACACCCGCAGTCGAGTCGGCTGAGTCACCGGTTTCGCACCGACTCCTCGACGAGATCGAGGACGGCTGACAGCCGCTCCGGGTCATCACCGGACGCGAGCCGTGCCACCAACCCGTCGAGCACGAGGTCCAGGTAGCACTGCAGCACGTCGCCGGGAACGTCGTCCCGCAGCCGTCCCGCCGTTCGCTGGCGGCGCAGCCGGTCGGACGTCGCGGCGGACAGTTCCGCGGATCGCTCCGCCCAGCCGCGGTGGAACGCCGGGTCGTTACGCAGCTTGCGGGCGATCTCCAATCGCGTTGCCAGCCAGTCGAACTGGTCTGGGTCGGCCAGCATCTCCCGCATCACCTGGATCAGCCCCTCGCGCGAGGCGACCTCGGCCATCCGCTCGGCGTCCTCGCGGGCCAGTTCGAAGAACAGCGCGTCCTTGTCCCTGAAGTGGTGGAAGATGGCGCCGCGCGACAGCCCGGTCGTCTGCTCCAGCCGGCGCACGGTCGCCCTCTCGTAGCCGTGCTGTGCAAAGCAACGTCGGGCACCGTCCAGAATCTGACGGCGACGAGCCGCCAAATGCTCTTCGCTCACTCGGGGCATCTCTGGCCGCCGGCTTCAGGACCTCAGCATGCTGCGCAACACGTACTGCAGGATGCCGCCGTTGCGGTAGTAGTCGGCCTCGCCGGGGGTGTCGATGCGCACCACCGCATCGAACTCTTTGTCGCCCGCCTTCACATGCACCTGCTTCGGTGTCTTGCCGTCATTGAGGTCCTCGATTCCGGTGATGTCGTAGGTCTCGGTGCCGTCCAGGCCCAGCGACTCGGCGGACTCGCCCTCCGGGAACTGCAGCGGGATCACGCCCATGCCGATCAGGTTCGAGCGGTGGATGCGTTCGAACGATTCGGCGATCACCGCACGCACCCCGAGCAGCCCGGTGCCCTTGGCGGCCCAGTCACGCGACGAGCCCGAGCCGTACTCCTTTCCGCCCAGCACGACGAGCGGAATGTCCTGTTCCGCATAGTGTTGCGCCGCGTCGTAGATGAACTCCTGCGGCCCGTCTTCCTGGGTGAAGTCGCGCGTGTAACCGCCGGACACGTCGTCGAGCAGAAGGTTCTTCAAACGGATGTTGGCGAACGTGCCGCGGATCATCACCTCGTGGTTGCCGCGCCGCGAGCCGAAGGAGTTGTAGTCCTTCTTGTCGACGCCGTGCTCGTCGAGGTACTGCGCGGCGGGGGTGCCGGGCTTGATGCTGCCGGCGGGCGAAATGTGGTCGGTCGTGACCGAGTCGCCCAGCAGCGCAAGCACTCGGGCACCCTTGATGTCGCTCACCGGTTCCGGCTCTTGGGGCATCCCGTCGAAATACGGCGGCTTGCGCACGTAGGTCGAATCCTCGTCCCACTCGAACGTGTTGCCCTCCGGGGTCGGCAGGTTGCGCCAGCGGTCGTCGCCCTTGAACACATCCGCGTAGTTCTTGACGAACATCTCCTGGTTGATCGACGACTTGATCGTCTCGTTGATGTCCTCGCTCGACGGCCAGATGTCCTTCAGGAAGACGTCATTGCCGTCCTCGTCGAGACCCAGCGAGTCGTTCTCGAAGTCGAAGTCCATGGTTCCGGCCAGCGCGTAGGCGATCACGAGCGGGGGAGACGCCAGGTAGTTCATCTTCACGTCCGGGTTGATCCGGCCCTCGAAGTTACGGTTGCCGGACAGCACCGCGGTGACGGCGAGGTCGTTGTCGTTGACGGCCTTGCTGATCTCCTCGGGCAGCGGCCCCGAGTTGCCGATGCACGTCGTGCAGCCGTAACCCACCAGGTAGAAACCCAACTTCTCCAAATACGGTGTCAGCCCGGCCTTGTCGTAGTAGTCGGTGACCACCTGCGAACCCGGCGCGAGCGATGTCTTCACCCACGGTTTGGACTCGAGCCCCTTCTCGACCGCGTTCTTGGCCAGCAGCGCCGCGCCCAGCATCACCTCGGGATTGGAGGTGTTGGTGCACGACGTGATCGCCGCGATCACCACCGCGCCGTGGTCCATCGTGAAATCGCCGCGCTCGTCGGACTTGACTTCGACGGGATTGGAGTCGCGGCCCTCGGACTTGTTGGCGGCCGACCGCTCGTCGGCCTCGCCGTCGTCGGCGTAGTGAATGGATGCCGGATCACTGGCCGGGAACGTTTCGTCGACCGCTTCGTCGATCTTTGAGAGCTCTTCCTTCTTCGGGTCGTCGCCGACGTAGTTCTTGATGTCGCGGCGGAAGCAGGCCTTCGCGGTGGAAAGCGGGATCCGGTCCTGCGGGCGCTTCGGCCCGGCGATCGACGGCTCCACGTCTGCCAGGTCGAGTTCGAGGTACTCGGAGAACTTCGGTTCCTTGTCCGGCTCGTGCCACAGGCCCTGCTCTTTGGTGTACGCCTCGACCAGCTTGCACTGCTCATCGCTGCGGCCGGTCATCTTCAGGTAGTCGATGGTGACCTGATCGACCGGGAAAATCGCTGCGGTGGAACCGAATTCGGGGCTCATGTTGCCCAGCGTGGCGCGGTTGGCCAACGGCACCTCGGCCACACCCTCGCCGTAGAACTCGACGAACTTGCCGACGACGCCGTGCTCACGCAGCATCTGCGTGACGGTCAGCACCACGTCGGTGGCCGTGACGCCGGGCTTGATCTCGCCGGTCAGCTTGAAACCGACCACGCGGGGGATGAGCATCGAGACGGGCTGACCGAGCATCGCGGCCTCGGCCTCGATGCCGCCGACGCCCCAGCCGAGTACGCCCAGGCCGTTGACCATCGTGGTGTGCGAGTCGGTACCCACCAAGGTGTCGGGGTACGCTGCGCCGTCGCGCTCCATCACCACGCTCGCCAAGTACTCGATGTTCACCTGGTGCACAATCCCGGTACCGGGCGGGACGACCTTGAAGTCGCTGAAAGCCCCTTGGCCCCAACGCAGGAACTGGTAGCGCTCGCCGTTGCGCTCGTATTCGATCTCGACGTTGCGCTCGAAGGCGTCGGCGCGGCCGAACAGGTCGGCGATCACCGAGTGGTCGATCACCAGGTCGGCCGGCGCCAGCGGATTGACCTTGTCGGGGTCACCGCCCAGGTCGCCGATCGCCTCACGCATGGTCGCGAGGTCGACGATGCACGGCACGCCGGTGAAGTCCTGCATGATCACCCGCGCCGGCGTGTATTGGATCTCGATGCTCGGCTCGGCCTCCGGATCCCAGTTCGTGATCGCCTCGATGTGGTCTTTGGTGATGTTGGCGCCGTCCTCGTTGCGAAGGAGGTTCTCGGCCAGCACCTTCAGGCTGTAGGGGAGTTTCTCGGCGCCTTTGACGGCGCCGAGGCGATAGATCTCATACGTCTTGTCGCCGACCTTCAGGGTGTCGCGGGCATCAAACGAGTTGGCCGATTCTGCGCTGCTCACATTCACTCCCAGTTAAGTTGTCGGCCGGCAGCGGGGCTGTTGCCGCCGGCGCCTTCGATCCTAACAGTACGGTTGTCCTTTTTCACCAGGCCGGTGTCGCTATTCAAGTGGTGTACCCAGACTCGCCCCTTTTGCTCTTCGCGCGAGCGCTCATCGCCGGTACCGTCATGGCCGTGACAATGCCGCAGATTCCTCTCTATATCCCTGCGGAAGTGTGCGCGACGGTTGGCGACTCCGCGTCGACTCCACCGGACCAGTGCATGAGCAAGGTGCAGGCCGACGTCCGTGACGACGGGGTGGCCGCGCCCCAGGGCGCCGACATCGCCGGCCTGCAGCAGGTCGTCGCCGACGCGAAGCAGAAGGGCATCGACCTCAAGGTCGTCGTGATGTCCCAGAGTCCGCCGATCGACACTCCGCTTCGCGACATCGCCACCGAAATCGGAAAGGCCAATCCGGGCTCCACGGTGTTGGTCATCAGTCCCGGCTGGGCCGGCACCTACAGCACGAGCTACGACCGGGTGACGCTCGAAGCCGGACAGGACGTCGCCAAGACCGCCAGCGGCAACCCGGTGCAGGCGACGCAGAACTTCGTCAGCCAACTGCAGACGCCCGACTTTCCGTGGACCGCGCTGACGATCGTCCTCGTGATCGCAGTTGCGATTGCCACAGCGCTTACGCGAGCACTGCAGGTGCACGGCAACCGTGCGCGCCAATCCGAAATCGAGGCTGAAACACGGTCGGAACCTGCCGTCTGATCTCACCCTTTTCTTATTCCCGACCAGCGGTTTTGCTTTCCAAATAACTAATAGGTCACAGCAATCTCAATTACATTCTTGTAATTTGTGACCAAAGTTTCTTCAGTGTCAAAAGTGACGTACGGTGCCTATGGCCACTTGTGTTGTAGATGTTTCCAGTGATTCTGGACACAAGCCGTAGGAGACGAAAGTCGAATGACACGCACCCGCCGCTCGGTATCCGGGGCCTTAGTGGCCGTTGTGGCCGTCGGGCTGTTGTTGTCGACGCCGGGACTGGGCGCCGCAGAACCCGCCCCGGCCGGGCCGAACGACATTGCAACCCTGATCGCCGCGGTCGCCGATGCGAACCAGCAGCTGCAAGACATCGGCGCCTCGGTGCAGAGTCGTCAGGAGGCGGTCAACAAGGCGATCGTCGACGTGCAGACGGCTCGCGACCAGGCCGAGGCGGCCAAGGTCGACGTGGCTGCCAGCCACCGCGCCGTCGAAGACGCCAACGCGGCGATCTCGGCGGCGCAGCAGCGCTTCGACACCTATGCCGCCACGGCGTACATCAACGGACCGTCGGCCTCTTATCTGACGTCGACGACTCCGGAGGAGTTCATCGCGACGGCCTCCGCCGGCGAGACGCTGGCCATCAGCGCGAAGCAGACCCTCAACGACCTGA
>JBAPQQ010000444.1:0-1678 GCA_049280695.1 Mycobacterium sp. | reverse complement strand
GAGTTCGGCATCCGGTTGCATCCGATGGGCGATGCCGAACAAGGCATCGTGCACATCATCGGACCGCAACTCGGGCTGACCCAGCCCGGCATGACGGTGGTGTGCGGCGACAGCCATACCTCCACGCACGGCGCTTTCGGTGCGCTGGCGATGGGCATCGGCACGTCGGAAGTCGAGCACGTGCTCGCGACCCAGACGCTGCCGCTCCGGCCGTTCAAGACCATGGCGGTGAACGTCGACGGGACGCTGCCGCCCGGCGTCAGCGCCAAGGACGTCATTCTGGCGGTGATCGCGAAGATCGGCACGGGCGGGGGTCAGGGGCATGTCATCGAATACCGCGGCAGCGCCATCGAATCGCTGTCGATGGAAGGCCGGATGACCATCTGCAACATGAGCATCGAAGCCGGCGCCCGCGCCGGCATGGTGGCTCCCGACGAGACCACGTTCGACTTCCTGCGCGGTAGGCCGCACGCACCCACGGGCGCCGAGTGGGATGCCGCGGTCGCGGCGTGGAGCCGGCTGCGCACCGACCCGGGGGCGGAGTTCGACACCGAGGTCTACATCGACGCCTCAACGTTGAGTCCTTTCGTCACGTGGGGCACCAATCCGGGCCAGGGTGTGCCCTTGTCGGACTCGGTCCCCGACCCGGAGCTGATGGCCAACGAGGGCGAACGGCAGGGAGCCGAAAAGGCGTTGGCGTATATGGATCTACGTCCCGGCACCGCGATGCGGGACATCGCCGTCGACACCGTCTTTGTCGGCTCCTGCACCAACGGGCGGATTGAAGATCTCCGGGTCGTCGCCGACGTGCTTCGCGGCCGCAAGGTGTCCGAGGGCGTGCGGATGCTCATCGTGCCCGGCTCGATGCGCGTCCGCGGTCAGGCCGAATCAGAAGGTCTGGGCGAGATCTTCAGCGCGGCAGGCGCCGAGTGGCGCCAGGCCGGTTGCTCGATGTGTCTTGGAATGAATCCAGATCAACTGTCACCCGGTCAACGCTGCGCCTCGACGTCGAATCGCAATTTCGAAGGCCGGCAGGGCAAGGGCGGCCGCACGCATCTGGTTTCGCCCGCGGTCGCCGCGGCCACCGCCGTGCGCGGCACGTTGTCCTCACCTGCGGACCTCACTCGTTAAAGGGATTGAGCAAATGGAAGCCTTTCGCACCCACACCGGCATTGGCGTGCCACTGCGCCGGTCCAATGTCGACACCGACCAAATCATTCCGGCCTCTTATCTGAAACGGGTGACCCGAACGGGTTTCGATGACGGGTTATTCGCCTCCTGGCGCACGGACCCGTCGTTCGTCTTGAATCTGCCACCGTTCGACAAGGGCTCGGTACTTGTGGCCGGGCCGGATTTCGGCACCGGCTCGTCGCGTGAGCAAGCCGTATGGGCGCTCATGGACTATGGCTTTCGGGTAGTCATCTCGTCTCGCTTCGCCGACATCTTCCGGGGGAACGCGGGCAAGGCGGGGCTGTTGGCGGCCGAGGTCGCACAGGATGATGTCGAATTGTTGTGGAAGCTCATCGAGCAGCATCCGGGCATGGAAATCACTGTGGATCTTCAAGATCGCAATATCGCCGCGGGAACGGTGATGGTGCCGTTCAGGATTGACGATTACACCGCGTGGCGACTGCTCGAAGGATTCGACGATATAGGCCTTACGCTGCGGAAACTCGAT
>JBAPQQ010000443.1:0-9244 GCA_049280695.1 Mycobacterium sp. | reverse complement strand
GGGCTGCACCGCGCGCACGACGAACGGCAACGTGACGAACAGCAATGCGACGCCGACTCCGTACGGGGTGTGCTGTAGATGGATGCCGACCGGGCTGCTGGGCCCGTACAGCGCCAGCAGCACCACGCTGGCCACGATGGTCGGCAACGCGAATGGAAGGTCGATCACCGCGTCGATCAGCCGTTTGCCGGGGAACTCGTCACGCACCAGCACCCAGGCCACCAGGATCCCGAAGAACATGTTGATCACCGTGACGACCGTGGCGACCGTCAACGTCACGCGAAACGACGCGAGCGCCGACGGCGACGTCACCGCCGCCAGGAACGCACGCCAACCGCCGTCCGCCGACTGCCACACGATCGCGGCCAGGGGCATCAGCACGATCACCGACAGCCACAGCGTCGCGACCCCCACGCGCAACGACGTCCCGTCGCGCCGGCCCGACGTGGCACCCCGCGGCGCGTCCTCGATCGCGGCGGTCATCCTGTCGCCTGCCGGTAAATGGTGCTGATCGTGCCGTTGTCCTTGTCGAACAACGACGGGTCCACGCTGCTCCAGCCACCCAGGTCGGCAATCGTCCACAGCTTCTCCGGCGTCGGGAAGTCCCCGACGAACTCCTGCACCACGCCGGGATCCACCGGACGGAAGCCGGCCGCCGCCCACACCCGCTGCGCCCCGACCGTGTACTGGAAGTTCCTGAACGCGATGGCCTCTTTGAGGTGGGCGCTGGTGATCACCACGGCCAACGGATTCTCGACCTTGACCGTCTGCGACGGTGTCAGGTGCTCGACGGCCTCGCCATGCCGCTCGATGAATATCGCCTCGTTCTCGTAGCTGATCAGCACGTCGCCGCTGCCCTGCAGAAACGCGTCACTGGCTTCCCGGCCTGACGCGGGACGCAGCTTGATGTGCTCGCTCACCAGCTGCCGGATGTAGTCCAGCCCGGCTCGCGGGTTCTGGCCGCCGTTGCTCTTCGCTGCGTACGGCGCCAACAGATTCCACTTGGCCGACCCGGAACTGAGCGGGCTCGGCGTGACGACCTCGACGCCGGGCTTGAGCAGGTCGTCCCAGTTCCTGATGTTCTTCGGATTGCCCTTGCGGACAACCAGTGTCACCACCGAGCCGAACGGGATTCCCTTCGTGACGTCGGCGTTCCAGTCCTTCGACACCTTCTGGGCCTTCACCAGCCGGGTGATGTCGGGCTCGACCGAGAAGTTGACGATGTCAGCGGGCTTTCCGTCGGCGACTGACCGCGACTGATCGCCTGACGCCCCGTAGGACGCGGTGACCTGGATGTCTTTGCCTTCGTCACTCGAGTTGAACGCCGGGATGACCTTGCTCCAGCCGGGCTCGGGCACCGCGAATGCGACCAGCGTCAGCGTCAGGCGCGCATCCGACGGTCCGCGACCACCCGGCGCGTCGCTCGGGCCGCCGCCGCACGCGGCGAGCACCGTCCCGACTACTGCCAGCGCAGCCGTGTTACGCAGCCGCCGGGCCCGCTTGGGCACTCTCAACGTGGTGACCTTTCAACCCAGAAAACGAAGGCAATACACGCTGCGGAAAGGCGACGAATCAGGACGGGAGAGGATCGATGGCCGTTATCGGCGCCAAGCCGTAGGCGGGCATGGACTCATCGACAACAGTGCACGTCTGCAACAGCGCAATCACCGACGGCAATGAGTGCCAGGACATAGCACTTCATGTTGCCACGGGCCGCTTGCATGGCGGGAAGCCTAACAGAAATCGACGAGTCCGCTCTCAGCGGTTCAGCAACCACACGACGACCACCAGCAGGACCAGAATCACCAGCACCAGGGTCACCCGCGACTTGGGCAATGCGATCAGGCCCGTCCGCTTTTCGCGCGGGCGCTCATCGCTCCCCCGGCTCGCCGTGCCGGACCCGCCGCAGCACCTCGATGGCCCGTGCCAGTGCCCCGTCGAGCAGCACGGCAAGGCCGAACGCCAGCCCCAGCGCCACCGGTATCACGACGATTGTCTGCAACACGAACCCCAGGCCCGACAGCCACAGTTCGACGCCGTCCCACCAGTTGAGGAACCCGGCCACCCGGCCAACATGCCAGAATTACCGCGTGCTGGCCAGTGCGGACTCCACGACATGCGTAATCGCCGGCGGCGGTCCCGCCGGCATGGTGCTGGGCCTGCTGCTGGCCCGGGGCGGGGTTCCGGTGGTGGTCATGGAAAAGCACGCGGACTTCCTGCGTGATTTCCGCGGCGACACCGTGCACGCCAGCACGCTGCGGCTGCTCGACGAGCTGGGCCTCGGTGCACGGTTCGAAAGACTCCCGCACCGGCTCATCGAGAACATCCGCATGCAGGTTCAGGGCGCGCCCGTCGACGTCGTCTTGCGAAAGCTTCCCGGCCGCCACAAGCACATCGCGCTGGTACCGCAATGGGATTTCCTCGAACTGCTGGCCACCGCGGCCGAGGAGGAGCCGACGTTCACGCTGATGCGCAGCACGGAGGTGCTCGGGCCGCTGGTGCGCGACGGGCGGGTGGTGGGTGTGCGCTACCGCGGTGCCGACGGCGAAACCCACGAAATGCGCGCCGCGCTGACGGTGGCCTGCGACGGCCGCTCCTCAACCCTGCGTTCGTCGATGTCTCTGCAGCCCAAGGCATTCGGTGCCCCCATGGACATCTGGTGGTTCCGGTTGCCGCGCTACCAAGACGATCCGACGGGCCTGAACGCGGTGCTGCAGTCGGGCCACGGCTGCATCGTGATCGACCGCGGCGACTACTACCAGATCGCCTACATCATTCCGAAGGGCACCGACCATGCGTTGCGCGCCGAGGGTGTCGACGCGCTGCGCCGAGAGATCGCCGGGCTGATGCCGTGGCTCGGCGACCGGGTCGGCCGGCTCGCTTCCATGGACGACGTGAAACTGCTTGACGTGCAACTGAATCGGCTGCACCGCTGGTACACCGACGGGCTGCTGCTGATCGGCGATGCCGCGCACGCCATGTCCCCGGTGGGCGGTGTCGGGATCAATCTCGCGGTCGCCGACGCGGTCGCTGCGGCAACGGCGCTGGCGGGACCGCTGCGTCAGGGCAACGTCGGCACCTGGTCGCTGGCGCGCGTCCAGGCCCGGCGCTGGTTACCGACGGCATTGATCCAGTCGATGCAGCGCGCCATCCACGCGAGGGTGATCGCCGCCGCGATCGGCGCCGACGGAACCGGGGTCAGAGCGCCGCTACCCGTACGGCTGATCGACAAGTTCCCCGTGCTCGGCGCGATGGCGGGGTACGCGGTAGCGATCGGCCCGCTGCCTGAGCACGCGCCGGCGTTCGCGCGGCGTGACACTCCTGCAGTTGGCTAGACGAAAACCCCGTTCAGAGCCGATGATGAGCAAATGGTCCTGAGCGCCGAGCCTGCTGAAGCGGCACACGAGGCATCGTTTATGGACACCAGTCCTGTGCCCTACATCCAGTCCAGCTCGACGCGCAACCCGTTTCCCCCGATCGCCGACTACGGGTTCCTGTCCGACTGCGAGAACACCTGCCTGATCAGCTCCAGCGGCTCCGTCGAATGGCTCTGCGTGCCGCGGCCCGATTCCCCGAGCGTCTTCGGCGCGATCCTGGACCGCGCCGCCGGCCATTTCCGGTTGGGACCCTACGGCGTCTCGGTGCCCGCCGCACGCCGCTATCTGCCGGGCAGCCTGATCATGGAGACCACCTGGCAAACCCACACCGGCTGGGTGATCGTGCGTGACGCACTCGTGATGGGCCCGTGGCATGACCTGGAGACCCGGTCGCGGACTCACCGGCGCACACCGATGGACTGGGACGCCGAGCACATCCTGCTGCGCACGGTGCGCTGCGTCAGCGGCACCGTCGAACTGGTGATGAATTGTGAACCGTCGTTCGACTATCACCGCATCAGCGGCACCTGGGAGTACTCGGGGCCTGCCTACGGTGAGGCGATCGCGCGCGCGAAGCGTGACCCCGATTCACATCCTCAGCTGAAACTCACCACCAACCTGCGGATCGGGCTGGAGGGCCGCGAAGCACGGGCCCGGACGCGACTCAAAGAAGGCGACAACGTCTTCGTCGCGCTCAGCTGGTCCAAGCACCCGGCGCCGCAGACCTATGACGAAGCCGCCGACAAGATGTGGAAGACCAGCGAATGCTGGCGCCAGTGGATCAACATCGGCGACTTCCCGGATCACCCGTGGCGTTCGTTCTTGCAGCGAAGTGCGCTGACGCTCAAGGGGTTGACGTACTCGCCCACCGGCGCGCTGCTGGCCGCAGCCACCACGTCGTTGCCGGAAACCCCTCACGGAGAACGCAACTGGGACTACCGCTACGCATGGGTGCGCGACTCCACGTTTGCGCTGTGGGGCCTCTACACGCTGGGCCTGGACCGTGAGGCCGACGACTTCTTCTCGTTCATCGCCGACGTCTCCGGCGCCAACAACGGCGAACGCCATCCGCTGCAGGTGATGTACGCGGTCGGCGGCGAGCGCACGCTGGTCGAAGAGGAACTGCACCACCTGTCCGGGTACGACGGCGCGCGGCCGGTCCGGATCGGCAACGGCGCGTACAACCAAGACCAGCATGACATCTGGGGCACGATGCTGGATTCGGTGTACCTGCACGCGAAGTCGCGCGAGCAGATTCCCGAGTCGCTGTGGCCGGTGCTGAAGAACCAAGTCGAAGAGGCGATCAAGCACTGGCGCGAGCCCGACCGCGGCATCTGGGAGGTGCGCGGGGAGCCGCAACACTTCGTCTCGTCAAAGGTGATGTGCTGGGTGGCGCTGGACCGCGGCGCCAAGCTCGCCGAATTGCAGGGCGAGAAGAGCTATGCCCAGCAGTGGCGCGCGGTCGCCGAGGACATCAAGGCCGACGTGCTCGAGAACGGCGTCGACTCGCGCGGTGTGCTCACCCAGCGCTACGGCTCCGACGCGCTGGACGCATCGCTGCTGCTTGTGGTGCTGACTCGGTTCCTGCCGCCCGACGACCCGCGGGTGCGCAACACCGTGCTGGCCATCGCCGACGAGCTCACCCAAGACGGCCTGGTGCTGCGCTACCGCGTCGAGGAGACCGACGACGGCCTCGCCGGCGAAGAGGGCACTTTCACGATCTGCTCGTTCTGGCTGGTGTCGGCGCTGGTGGAGATCGGTGAAACCAGCCGCGCCAAGCACCTGTGCGAGCGGCTGTTGAGCTTCGCCAGTCCGCTGCACCTGTACGCCGAGGAGATCGAGCCGCGCACCGGGCGGCACCTGGGCAACTTCCCGCAGGCGTTCACCCACCTGGCACTGATCAACGCGGTGGTACACGTGATCCGCGCCGAGGACGAGGCCGACAGCGCCGGGGTGTTCCAGCCGGCCAACGCCCCGATGTAGCCGGCCCCCCACCTCCCGCGAGCTGGGGCCACCTCCCGCGAGCAGACACCAAATCGCACGTTTCGGGCATGGGTAATGCGATTCCGCGTCTGCTCGCGCAAGAAGAGGGGGCTACTTCGCCTTGGCGTTCGAGACGATCTTCTCGACGAGCTGACGCCCCTGGTCGCCGACACCGTTACCGCACGCGAACGCTTCGACGATCAGGTTGGACACCGCCGACATGGCGTGCTCGCATACCCAGCCGTTGCTGTCCTTCTGGTCGGCGTCGATGGAGATCATCGTCTCGCTGGGATTCTGGACCCGTCCGAAATCCCAGTCGTAGGAGCTGGAACTGCCCTGAATGGTCACGGAGTTCTGCTGGCACTTCTTCCAGCTGTCCCGTGACTTGTCGAGGAAGTTCAGCGCCTTGTCGGCGTTGGCGAATAGCACCAGCGTCTGCTCCACCCAATGCTGCTTGGAGTCGCCGGGCTCGCGAATGATCTGATCGCGCACCGCCTTCCACCCACTGCCCTGGTAGACCTGCTGTTCGGCGGCATAGAAAGCGCCCAGGCACTCCGGCTTGTCGATGTCCTCTGAGTTGTCCACGAGGTCTTGCGTCGAGTTGCCCACCTGCAGGTCGGTGCCGCCCACGATGTCGCTGACGTCGTTGACGCTGAGCAGGATGTCGTCGAGCGACGACTCCTGCAACGGCTTGTCAGCGCCCGCCGGCGCCGGGCCCTTGACCGCCGAGCCGCTGACGTTCTGGGTACATCCGGCCAACGCGACGCCGACGGCAACGGCGATCGCAGACATCCGCGGCAGCACCGCAATGTTGCGCATGCCTCATTGTTACCCGACTCGGCCCGGGACGGGGCGCCAACGTCATTTCTTCGGCTTGTCGCCGCCGCTCTCGGTGGACAGCGCGGCGACGAACGCCTCCTGCGGGACGTCGACGCGCCCGATCGTCTTCATCCGCTTCTTGCCCTCTTTCTGCTTCTCCAGCAGCTTGCGTTTACGGGTGATGTCGCCGCCGTAACACTTTGACAGCACGTCTTTGCGGATCGCGCGAATGTTCTCTCGGGCAATGATTTTCGAACCGATGGCGGCCTGCACAGGCACCTCGAACTGCTGACGCGGGATCAGCTCCTTGAGCTTGGTGGTCATCTTGCGTCCGTATTCGGGCGCCTCGTCGCGGTGCACGATCGCGCTGAACGCATCCACCGGCTCGCCCTGCAGCAGGATGTCGACCTTCACCAGCTCGGCTTCCTGCTCGCCGGCCTCCTCGTAATCCAGGCTCGCGTACCCGCGCGTGCGCGATTTCAACGCGTCGAAGAAGTCGAAGATGATCTCGCCCAGCGGCATCGAGTAGCGCAGCTCCACCCGCTGCGGTGACAGGTAGTCCATGCCGCCCAGCTCGCCGCGCCGCGACTGGCACAGTTCCATGATCGTGCCGATGAACTCGCTCGGCGCGATGATCGTGATCTTGACCACGGGCTCGTACACGGTGCGGATCTTGCCGTCCGGCCAGTCGGACGGGTTGGTCACGATGCGTTCGGACCCGTCCTCTTGCATCACCCGGTAGACCACGTTCGGCGACGTCGAGATCAGGTCGAGATCGAACTCGCGCTCCAGCCGTTCGCGGGTGATCTCCATGTGCAGCAAGCCCAAAAAGCCGCAGCGGAAACCGAAACCGAGCGCCACCGAGGTTTCCGGATCGTAGGTGAGCGCAGCGTCGTTGAGCTGCAACCGATCCAGCGCGTCGCGCAGGTCCGGATAGTCCGAGCCGTCGACGGGATACAGCCCCGAGTACACCATCGGCTTGGGTTCGCGGTAGCCCGTCAGCGCCTCCGTGGCGCCGTGACGTGAGGTGGTGACGGTGTCGCCGACCTTGGATTGGCGAACGTCCTTCACCCCGGTGATCAGGTAGCCCACCTCGCCGACGCCCAGCCCCGCGGACGGTTTGGGCTCGGGCGAGACGATGCCCACTTCGAGCAGCTCGTGGGTGGCGCCGGTGGACATCATCTTGATCCGCTCGCGCGGGACGATCCTGCCGTCGACGACGCGCACGTAGGTGACCACCCCGCGGTAGGTGTCGTACACCGAGTCGAAGATCATCGCGCGCGTCGGCGCGTCGGGATCCCCCGTCGGCGGCGGAACCTCGCGCACCACGTGGTCGAGCAGCTCGGCGACGCCTTCTCCGGTCTTGCCCGAGACGCGCAGCACATCGCCGGGCTCGCAGCCGATGATGTGGGCGATCTCGCCGGCGTAGCGGTCCGGGTCGGCGGCCGGCAGGTCGATCTTGTTCAGGACCGGGATGATCACCAGGTCGCGGTCCAGCGCCAGATATAGGTTGGCCAGCGTCTGCGCCTCGATGCCCTGGGCCGCGTCGACCAGCAGCACGGCGCCCTCGCATGCCTCCAGCGCCCGGGACACCTCGTAGGTGAAGTCGACGTGGCCGGGAGTGTCGATGAGGTGGAGGACGTAGTCCTGGCCGTCCACTTGCCAGGGCAGCCGGACGTTCTGGGCCTTGATCGTGATGCCGCGCTCGCGCTCGATGTCCATCCGGTCCAGGTACTGCGCCCGCATCGAGCGCTCGTCGACCACACCGGTCAGCTGCAGCATCCGGTCGGCCAGCGTGGACTTGCCGTGGTCGATGTGGGCGATGATGCAGAAGTTCCGAATCTGCGCCGGCGCGGTGAACGTCTGGTCGGCGAAGCTGCTGATGGGAATCTCCTGGTGAACGCGGAAGCGGGCTCACCCCAAGGGTATCGGCCTCACCTATGCTCGGGTTCATGGCGTCGACCTGGAAGACGTTGCAGCAGACACTGCAGCGACGGCTGGGCAGGGCCGCCGAGAACCTGGTGTTCAACGAGGGCCCCAGGTTCATCGCGCAGGGCATCCGCATCGGGTTGGACGCCATCGCCCGCGTGCCCGAGCCGGCCCCCGAGATCGCCGCCGGCCGGCCGGTGACCAGCAACAGCGCGCCGACCGCGTACCGGGCCCGCAAGATCGTCTACTCCCCCGATCTCGACGGCCGCGCCGACCCGGGCGAAATCGTCTGGACCTGGGTGGTCTACGAGGACGACCCGTCCCAGGGCAAGGACCGGCCGGTACTCGTCGTCGGCCGCGACCGCAGCACGCTGCTGGGACTGATGCTGTCGAGCCAGGCTCGCCACGCCGACGATCCGAACTGGGTAGCCATCGGCGCCGGCAGCTGGGACTACGACGGTCGCGCGAGCTGGGTCCGCCTCGACCGCGTGCTCGACGTTCCGGAGGAGGGCATTCGGCGAGAAGGCGCGATCCTGGGCCGCGAAACGTTCGAGATCGTCGCCACCCGACTGCGCGGCCAATACTCCTGGTCCTGATTGCGCCGAAATCAGGTTACCTACACGCTTTTTGGCAAAAAGCGTGCATCAAGTCTGATATCGGCGAGCCACGGACAACCGGCCGCCCGCAGCGCGTCACACACGCGTGCCACGATCACACGCGGTCGGTAGCGCAGAAGCTCGTTGTTGACTCGAACGATCCGCCACCCGCGTGCGTCGAGTTTGGCGTATCTTTCGATGTCAGCGGTGCGCCGCGCGGGATCGGTCCAATGCTGGGGGCCGTCGTACTCGACACCGACCAGGCAATCCTCGTATCCCATATCGACTCGCGCGAACGGCTCGCCGAAGTCGTCGCGCACGACGATTTGGGTCGTCGGCTTCGGCAGGCCCGAGCGGATCAACAACAGGCGGGTCCGGGTTTCCTGCGGAGATTCCGCCCCGCCGTCCATCAACTCCAGCACCCGACGCAGCTGGACGACGCCCCGTGCACCGATGTTCCGCGCGGCCACTTTCTCGACGCCGACGGACGCGAGCCCTGTCGCATTCGCCAATGAGTCGACGCGAATGACGGCCGTGGTC
>JBAPQQ010000442.1:0-3321 GCA_049280695.1 Mycobacterium sp. | reverse complement strand
AGCCGCTCGACCGCCCCGGTCAATGCCGCCGCCGTGCGCAACTGGTCGTGCCCCAGCGCCTTCGTCGGCGACAGGTACAGCGTGCGGGCGCGACGGCCGGTCGCCAGCGCGCACATGACCGGCAACTGGTAGGCCAGCGACTTGCCCGACGCCGTTCCGGTGCTGATCACCACATGCCGGCCCTGATGTGCCAGCGTCGCCGCGGCGACCTGATGCGACCACGGCGCGGTGACGCCGCGGGCGGCGAACGCGGCGACGACGTCGTCTTCGGCCCAGGCGGGCCAGGACGCCGAGCTGCCCTGATTGGCGGGCAATTCGGCGACATGCCTCAGCGGCTTCTCGTCGGCGTCGGTGCCGGCGAGTGCGCTGGCGAGCAGCTCGCGGCCGAAACTGGCCATCGCACCCTCTCTCCTCGCGGACACCGTCAGTCAACCGAATTGTTCACGAGTTGACGCAGCCAAGACTGTTGCATTTCCTGCGAACATGGTTGACTAACCCCGGTCGCAGCTTCTGTGTTCGTGTACATGCACTCGCAGGATCGACGTTGCGATCGCGGTTCCTGCGAGGGTGACGAATCGGATGAGATCCGGCGATGCCACGAAGGACTGCGGTGGCAACAGGCCCGGTGTACCGAAAGACGATGCACCGCAACCCTGTAACAGAGAAGGAAGTAAGCAGGAAATGCCACAGGGAACTGTGAAGTGGTTCAACGCGGAGAAGGGCTTCGGCTTCATCGCGCCGGAGGATGGTTCCGCTGACGTGTTCGTCCACTACACGGAAATTCAAGGCAGCGGCTTTCGCACGCTGGAAGAGAACCAACGAGTTGAGTTCGAGGTAGGGCAGAGCCCCAAGGGGCCGCAGGCCACAGGTGTGCGTTCAATCTG
Organism: Mycobacterium sp.; assembly: GCA_049280695.1. GTDB lineage: Bacteria > Actinomycetota > Actinomycetes > Mycobacteriales > Mycobacteriaceae > Mycobacterium. The sequence continues at coordinate 2,437 of JBAPQQ010000442.1, read as the reverse complement.
AGTAACCGAACCTGACGGAGACCCCCGCAGTGGCCAGACCTGCGGGGGTTTCCTCTTTCCTGTTCCTTTTCGCCCGAGCGTGCCTGTCGCGCCGGCGACACGCCGCTCAGGTTGGCACTACGCGCACGCTCGTGACCATCCGCGCAGGCTTACTGTCGTTCCAGTGAGCCAGCTGTCCTTCTTCTCCGCCGAGTCGGTGCCCCCTGCGGTGACCGACTTGACCGGCGTGCTGGCCGCACCCGGTCAGGTGGTGGTGATCGGCAACGGAGCACGGCTGTCGGTGGTCGTCGAACGGCCCTGGCGGTCCGAGGCGCTGGCGGAGATGATGACCGAGGCCGGGCTGCACCCCGAGATCACCCGCACTGACGAGGACAACCCGCTGGTACGCACGTCCGTGGACCCGCGACTGCTGGCCATCGCAGACGAATGGACGCGCGGGGCCGTCAAGACCGTGCCACGCCAGTGGCTGCCCGGCCCCCGCGAGTTGCGGGCCTGGGTGCTTGCGGCGGGCACCCCCGAAGCAGATCGCTACCTACTCGGTTTGGATCCGCACGCCCCGGATACCCATTCCCCGCTGGCGTCGGCGCTGATGCGGGTCGGGATCGCGCCCACCTTGATCGGCACCCGCGGCGCGCGGCCAGCCCTGCGGATCAGCGGCCGTCGACGGCTATCCCGGCTGGTAGAGAACGTAGGGGAACCGCCCGGCGACGTCGAGGCGTTGGCTCAGTGGCCACACGTCTGAGGGGAGACCCCGGAGGGGTCAGTTTGCGTCCACACGCTCGGGGTGTCATCTTGTCACTTGCCGAGTGGGGTCGCGGGGCGCCGATCGGCGGGAAGAAGTGGAGCGTAAGCGCAGTTGGCTGACCAATCGGGACTGGCCGGCCGCACCAGCGGCAACGGAAGCAAGAATGTGAGACGGCTCGTCATCGTCGAGTCGCCGACCAAGGCGCGCAAATTAGCGGGCTACCTGGGCTCCAACTACATCGTCGAATCGTCCCGTGGTCACATTCGGGACCTGCCCAGGGCCGCCGCCGACGTCCCGGCGAAGTACAAGTCGGAGCCATGGGCCCGCCTCGGCGTGAACGTCGACCACGACTTCGAGCCGCTCTACATCATCAGCCCGGACAAGAAGAGCACCGTCAGCGAGCTGAAGAACAAGCTCAAGGACGTCGACGAGCTGTATCTGGCCACCGACGGTGACCGCGAGGGCGAGGCGATCGCCTGGCATCTGCTGGAGACTCTCAAGCCACGCATCCCCGTCAAGCGGATGGTGTTCTACGAGATCACCGAACCGGCCATCCGTGCGGCCGCCGAGCACCCCCGCGACATCGACAGTGACCTGGTCGACGCGCAGGAAACGCGCCGGATCATGGACCGGCTCTACGGCTACGAGGTCAGCCCGGTGCTGTGGAAGAAGGTCGCGCCGAAGCTGTCGGCCGGCCGGGTCCAGTCGGTGGCGACGCGGATCATCGTCCAGCGTGAACGGGACCGGATGGCGTTCCGCAGCGCAAGCTACTGGGACGTCGTCGCCGAACTCGACGCCGGTGCCGAGGCGACGCCGCGGACGTTCAGCGCGCGGCTGGTCAGCGTCGACGACCGCCGTGTGGCCGCCGGCCGTGACTTCGACTCGCTCGGCAGGGTCAAGAACGACGTGCTGGTGCTCGACGCCGACGGCGCCGGCGCGCTGGCCCGGGGTTTGCGCGGCGCCGAACTGACGGTCTCGTCGGTGGAGGAGAAGCCCTACACCCGCAGGCCGTACGCACCGTTCATGACCTCGACCCTGCAGCAGGAGGCCGGCCGCAAACTGCGCTTCTCGTCGGAACGCACGATGAGCATCGCTCAGCGGCTCTACGAGAACGGCTACATCACCTATATGCGCACCGACTCGACCACGCTGGCGCAGTCGGCGATCGAGGCGGCCCGCCGGCAGGCCCGCGAGCTGTACGGCGCCGAGTACGTGCACCCCACCCCGCGTCAGTACACCCGCAAGGTCAAGAACGCCCAGGAGGCGCACGAGGCCATCCGACCCGCCGGCGACTCGTTCGCCACCCCCGGGCAGCTGCACTCGGTGCTCGACAACGACGAGTTCCGCCTTTACGAACTGATCTGGCAGCGCACGGTGGCCTCGCAGATGGCCGACGCGCGCGGGACCACCCTGAGCCTGCGCATCGCCGGAGCCGCTGGGCCGGCGACATCGGGCCCCGGCACCGAGCCCGACGGGCGTGAGGTGGTGTTCAGCGCCAGCGGGCGCACCATCACCGTCCCCGGCTTCCTCAAGGCCTACGTCGAGACCGTCGACGAGTTGGCCGGCGGCGAGGCCGACGACGCCGAACGCAGGCTGCCGCAACTTCAGCAGGGCCAGCCCGTCACCGCGACCGAGCTGACCGCCGACGGGCACACCACCAACCCGCCGGCCCGCTTCACCGAGGCTTCGTTG
>JBAPQQ010000441.1:0-12961 GCA_049280695.1 Mycobacterium sp. | reverse complement strand
CCGTTCAACCGGTTGGCCGGTAATTGAAGCGATGAGGTCGAAGTCCTTGTCCAGGGCCAGGACCGTGAGGTTGGCGATCTCGGCGGTCGCGGCCACCAGCAGGTCCGGAACCGCCGGTGCACGATGTTGGCCACGATCGGCGAGCAGCATCTGCACTTCGACGGCGCGGTCCTCGACAGCCGGGGTGAGGTATTCCACCGGCATCATCGCCAGCGGTGGTGCCGCTGACTCGATACGAGCTTGCTCGCCGGTGCGAAACGAGTACCCGATCTCCAGGCGGGTGACGGTGCTGATCCGAACGAGGCCGCGTCCAATCCGGTCCACCCATGTGTCGGCATCCACTGCCGCCGGCAGACGCGTGTAAGCCGACTTGTCGATCAGCCACACGGTCACCGCCATGCATCCTCCATGACACCGGGGTCGTCGAGGTCGGCGGCTGCTGAGGCCGCGCGTCGCAGATCATCGACGGTAAGACGACGCCGATCGGCGCTCGTAACGGCGCCTTCGGCTTCGAATCGCTGCCGCAAGTACTCCTGGCGAGATAGACCGCGAGCGGTCGCATCGGTATCGATGCGAGCGATAGCAGCCTCGGACAACCCCCGGACGAGCACATCTCCCATGGTGCCAACCTCCTGATATCAATGATATCAGGAAGCCCTCGACCGCGCCGCGACGAGTGTCTTGCCGCCGCGCAGCAGACGGCACACCTCATCCGGATCCGACGGCAGCGGGGCCTAAGACACGTTCACCACATCAACCCGCGTATGAGCGCAGCCGGCGGGATGTCCTCCACCGCGATCAACCCCTTCGGGGCACCGCATATCCAGTCGATGGCGTTTACTACGCGGGCCGCGGTGGAAATGCATCCGGCTTCGGTGGCATCCAATACCGAATGGGAGACGTGCGTGTTGAGCTCGACGCGGGGTTCGCCGTCGACGATGACGCGATGAACACCGGTGTGGTTGTCGGGCGGGTAGTCCCAGTCTGGTGCTGCGGCGGCGGTGAGCCGGTTGATGTGTTCCATCGTGATCACCGCAACACCGTCCCGCACACCCTCGACTGCGAACCGTGCCGCGGCCATCTGTCCGGGCTCAACCGTGGTCATCTTGCAATCGATCCGCTTGTCGGTGTACCAGGGCTCGGTGCGCTGGCGGACTTCGTCGAGCGTCATCCCGAGCTGCGCGGCGAGGTTGCGCACCGGACCACCCCACATGGTCGTGACGACGCCGGGCAAGAACAGCATCGGTGTCTCGTCCTCGGCTGTCATGCCGAATCCCATTGACCTGCCGGTGAACTCGTAGTCGTCGTAATTGCCGTAGTCGAAGATCTCCTGGACCGTGATCGACCTGGCCCGAGTAACGAGGCTCAGCGCGCTGTGGACCTCGGTGTCACCTGAGTAGCCGGGGTCGATGCCGTTGACGTACAGGGAGGCGTTACCGGCCTCGCAGGCCTGTTCTAACGGCACTCGCAGCCAGTCGTCGGCTTGGCGAGGGGCCACCAGCCACACCATCGAGGTGGCCGCCACGTTGATTCCTGCAGCGAGGAACTTCGACATCTGATTCAGGGCTTCCATCGGCCGCGTCTCGCCTTGTGCGGTGTAGACGACGCAGTCCGGTTTCAGCGCGATCAGCGCGTCGACGTCGTCGGTCGCAAGTACGCCGGTGGGATCGCCCAGTCCGCAGAGTTCGGCCGCGTCTCGGCCGATCTTGTCTGAGCTCGCGGCGTGTACACCCACCAGTTCCAGATCAGGTCGCCCGATGATCGCGCGTAGGGAATGGCGCCCGACGTTCCCGGTGGAGAACTGGACTATTCTGCGCATCTGTTGTCCACCCGGTCAGTAGTCAGGAATCGGAAGCGGCGAGTTGTTCGACTCGATGCCGCCGTCTACATGGAAGATCGCGTTGGTGGCATAACAGTCGCGCGTGGACAAGTACACGCAGAGGCGGCCGAGGTCTTCGACGTCGCCGAGGCGGTGCAGCGGCGTGGCCTCGTTCATCTTCTCCAACGACCCCGGCATCAGGTCCAGGCTGCTCTGCAGGCCGTCAGTTGCGAATGACCCCAATGCGATTGCGTTGACTCGAATCTTGGGAGCCAGTTCCTGGGCCATAGCACGGGTGAGTGCTTCCAGCCCGCCCTTGGCGACGCAGTACGCGGTCAATGCACGGATGCCGAACCGCGCTGCTCCCGAAGAGATGTTGACGATGGAGCCGCGACCGGCAGCGAGCATGTGTGGTGCGACGAGCTGGCTCATGATGAACGCCGATGTGACGCACCAGTCGAACGTGTGCCGGAGGTCTTCATCGGTGATGTCGAGAAACCTTGCGTACGTGGAGCCCCCGACGTTGTTCACCAGGATGTCGATGTGACCGAAGCGGTCCATGGCGGTGTCGACCACGCGCTCACCGTCGTTGCGACTCATCGCATCTGCCACGAGCGCCAGGCCCTTGCCGCCGGCAGCTTCGATGCCTTTGATCGTCCCGACGATGTCGGACTCGGTACGCGCAGTGCCGACGACGGTAGCCCCCGCCTCGGCGAGCACCCCGGCGATGCCCTGGCCGACACCCTTACCAGCGCCCGTGACGATGGCTACCTGCTCGCCCAGATCGAACTGTTCCAGCGCCATGCACACTCCTCAGCGACTTCGATGTCACGCCGCGCTACATCTAACTTCCATCGTTGACTGAAGTCAACGGCAACTTGCCCTCCCAGGTTGACGCTGCCGAAGCGTCACTCGGTGCGAGCGACCACGCCGGACGAAGTGGCGGCAGTGGGCCAGATCTCTTGGAAACGCTAGAGTCGTCCTCGTTCACGCGAGGACTACTTCGGTGAGTCGAGTCAAACAAGAAGGAACCGCATGGCTGCCACAGGCGGGTCGTCCACCCGCGAGAACAAGCGTCTGCAAACGCGGGAACGACTGCTCGGTGCAGCGATCGCGGAATTCAAGCGGTCCGGCATGGCAGAGGCGGACGTCGGCGCCATCGTCGCCGCCGCCGGTGTCGCCCACGGGACCTTCTTCTTCCATTTCCCGACCAAGGAGCATGTGCTCCTCGAACTAGAGCACCGTGAAGAGGAGCGGATCGTCAAACAGTTCGGCCAATTCCTGAAGGTTCGCCGCCAGCTGCCCGAGGTGTTGAAAGAAGCCGTGCGACTGGTGATGGGTTTGGAGCGTCGGCTGGGTGACTCGCTGTTCAAAGACTTTCTGGCGCTGCATTTTTCGCAGACGCGCCCGCCTGCCGAGGGTGTCGGTGACCACCCGTTGATAACGCTGGTGGCCGCGCAGATCGAACAGGCGCGAGACCGCGGACACACAGATCCGGCGGTCAATCCCGTCAACAGCGCCGTGTTCTTCCTGCTCGGTTTGTATGCGCTGCTGATCACCACGCACGAGTGGCCGACGCAGGGCGCATTGGTCGAGGACTATGTCACGAGGACATTGCGCAGCATGGATCGGCCGCGTAAGAGCTGACAACCCGAAGGCGCCTTGAACTTGACAATTGCCATCTGGGTGACTTAAGTCAGCTACCAGGTTGACAGTCCTGCGGTCCGTGGACGGGAATGATGTGAGTCTGCCAAGAGTCAAGCGCCGCACTTCCGATGCGAAGAAGTCAGCTGCTCCGCCGAATAGCTCAGCAGCTGCGGGTGTTTCGCTGCACGAGCACATGGACGAATCCCGGCTCGTGCAACAACAAGCCGATAAGTGGTTGATCTCCGGCAGTTTCCTGATCGGCACCGCAGCACTGGGGATTTTCGGCCTTCCGCTGTTTCTCCGCGGTGTCTGGCTCCTGCGCCGGGCGCAGAAGAACGGTCTGTCGGTCCGGCCCATGATCGTGACCTTGATCGGCTATCTGGTGATCATCGACGCGGCGATCAACACCGTGGGCTGGGCGCTGGATCTCGTCGCCGGCCACACTCTACTTGCACGGGTGCTCCTCAACGGGTGGGGCAACATGTTCGACGCCGGCTATTTCTGGCACTTCAACGAACTGTGGCTCGGTGGCGCCGCAGGCCCGGGTGAAAAGGCGTTGGAAGTAGGCCTGATCCTTACTGTCTTCACCATGCGCATCGCAGCGGCGATCGGGTTCCTGCAGATGAAGCGATGGGGGCAGCAATGGATGATCGTCACCTGCTGGATGGGTGTGGTGATCTGGGTCGTCTACATCTTCAACATGACCATGTTTGCCGACGTGCGCTTCGCGGGCGTCGTGTTCCCGGTCGTCGGCTGGTGGCTTTACGACATCTTCTACATCACGCCCTTTCTGGCGATCCCATACCTGCACACGGTCAATCGCGAGATATTCACCGACTGACCGACGGCCTCGGCGAATGACCCGGTTCATTGACTGTTCTCAAACGCATAACGCCTCAAGCCGGACGGCGGAAGGCCGATAGTCGGCGTACACCAGCGGTATTCGTATCTCGCCACATCGTGGGGCGCAATAGTCATTGACTTGGGTCAGTTCATAGGCTACAAAGATTGCTGATGACGCCCCCGATCAGGCATTCCGTGCGCGAAACGCGTCGGCTGATGATTTCACCACGTCTGCACGATCCAACGAGATGGAGGTCTGGAAATGGACTGGGTCTGGGAGATACTTCGATACGTCGCGGCCTGGGGCGGCACCGGGCTGATCATCTGGTTCTGGTACTGGATGTTCTCCAGCATCGGCACGTTCTGAGTTGCCTGGCGGCATCGTCCGACTGGGAACGGTGCGGTGGCTGACCTCTCGGACGCGCACGCCATGGCGATCGAGCGCAGTTGCGCCGTGACGGCTGTCGCCCTGAGCGGACAGCGCCGGCAGGGCGCGCGCTTGGTGACCGGCGATAATCGTGAGTTCAGCTTGAGCCCGGGGCTCGGCTTCGTCCATGTGCCCTACCCGTCGCTAAAGCGCGACTGGACACGGCGGACATTGACATGCGGTGTTGCGGTCCAGTGTTCGCCGTCGAAGGACCGGCTGGTCGAGTACCGACTCAATGAGCTGTCCGCGCGCGAGTTGTGTGCGCTCACGCTCGTCGAAGGCTGTGTCGCCATGGGATGGATCGCGTCGCGCTGGCCCGGGCTGCTACCGGAGCTGCGGCGAGTCCTGCCCACCATCGAGATCGCGTCCGCTGACATGGATGCCAACGAGATGTTGGCTCGTGCAATTGAATTGGCGCGCACCGCGGGGCCGCTGGACGTCAGCCCCGTGTTGGGTAGGTTGCCGTCGGCGTACACGGTGCCGCAGGGGGCCGCCGACAAACTGCGACGCACTTTGGGCCGGATGCCCTGGACGAGTATGCAGAAGCGGCTTCCACGGCCATACTCCGTGCCGGTCGGCGGCGATGGGGGCGTACGCAATCCCAACCTTCCGCCGCCGAGTCGACCGCAGGACAGCGATCTCGACATCACACCGGACAATCGGCCGGGCATTCCTTACCCCGAATGGAACGCGTGGACCAAGTGTTTCATGATGGACCACGTTGCGGTGCTCGAGCGAGCCCACAACAGCGGGATACATCGACCGCGATCAGCTCACGCAAATCTGCGTAGATGGTTCGAGGAGCACACCCATCGGGCCATGACGAATCGCCTTGAAGACGGCTCCGATATCGATGTCGAGCAATACGTCAGTTACTACGTCGACTTGACAACCGGCGAGGCGATCGAGCCCCGCATCTTCCGCGAATTGCTGCCCAGCAGTCGTGACGTCACGACCGCTTTGCTCCTCGACGGAAGTTCGTCGTTGGGAGTTCACGGCGGCAGGATATTCAGACTCGAATTGGCCTGTGCCGACGCTCTTTCGCAGGCGATGACGTTGGCGCGCGAGCGCCACGGCATCTTCGTGTTCACCGGCAACACCCGGCACCGGGTCGAAGTCAGCCGCCTCAAGGACTTCGAGGAGCAACGTTTCGTGCCGCCGAGCAGTCTAGGCTTGGTTACCGGCGGCTACACCAGACTCGGTGCGCCGCTGCGCCATTTGACAAGCCGGCTTCTGGTGCAGCCGTCCGAACGGCGTCTGCTCGTTGTTATCGGTGACGGCCTCATCTCCGACGAAGGCTACGAGGGGCGTTACGCGTGGGCAGACGCCGCGCACGCCGTCGAGGAGGCCAACGACGCTGGAGTGAGCGCGTATTACGTCGGTGTCGGACCGACGCGCGTCGACCCGCTTCCCGAAGTGTTCGGACCTCACCGGTCGCAACGCATCCGGCGCGTGGAGGACCTGCCACGGGTACTGGCCCAGGTCCATCGTGAGCTGGTCGCAGCGTGACCGACCACCATCCGAGGGGGACATGAGCACCGACACCTACTACTCGAGCGGCAACGAAGTCCAGTTGTTCGAGCGGGCGTATCGCCGGCGGCTTCCTGTCATGCTGACGGGCCCGACCGGATGCGGTAAGACACGCCTGGTCGAACACATGAGCCTGCTGCTGCGACGGCCGGTTGTCACCATCAGCTGTCATGACGATCTCACCAGTTCCGACCTCGTCGGCCGTTTCATGGTGACCGGCGGCGACGTGGTGTGGACCGACGGGCCCCTGACCAGAGCGGTCAAGGGTGGTGCGATCTGCTACCTGGACGAGGTGGTGGAAGCACGCCACGATTCCCTGGCCATCCTGCATTCGTTGACCGATCACCGCCGCGCCCTTTACCTGGACCGGGCCGGTGAAGTGGTCGAAGCGCCCGACACGTTCATGCTCGTGTGCTCGTACAACCCCGCTTACCGCACCTCGCTCAAGGAGCTCAAGCCATCCTTCCGGCAGCGGTTCGTCACCCTTCCGATGAGGTACCTGGACCCGAGCCGTGAGGCCGAGGTGATCGTCGCAGAAGCCGGTATCGCACCGTCGAGCGCCGAGCGGTTGGTCCGGTGTGCCACAGCCATCCGGACCGCCGACCACGCGTTTCGCTTCGAGCCGCCGTCAACTCGCGTTCTGGTCACCGCAGCGCATCTAATCGCCGCTGGTGCAGGCGAATTCGACGCAGTCGAGGCTTGTGTTCTCGCACCGTTGTCCACCGACGGTGCGCTCTCTGACGGACTACGTGAGGTGGCGGCAGCCAGCTTGTCCGCCGTCGAGCGGTCGAGCAAGCAAACCTAGGAAGGAGCTCGTCGAATGGACCAGAAGGAAAGAAAACGCAAGCGGGCATTGATCGTCTTTCAGATATTCATCTACGGCTACCTGCTGACGATGTTCCTCATCCAGCTCTACATGTCATTCGCCAGAGGGTGGTGGGACCTTTGAATCTCCCTCTGCTGAACCGGTTTTCGGAGAAGAAGGTGCCCGCGACACCAGGTGGCACCGGCGGACTGGAGCTTCACAACGAACAGTCGCGCCAGGCGCAACGCAGAGCCGACAAGTGGATGATCGTGGGGGCCGCCCTGATGGGCATGTGGGCGCCCGGTCTCATCGGCTTCCCGATCTTCATGCGGGGAGTGTGGCTGCAACGCCAAGCTCTGCGTGCAGGCCTATCGGTTCGGCCGATGATCGTCACCCTCATCGGTTACCTGGTGCTGATCGACGGCATGCTCAACAGCCTGGGCTGGGCGCTGGATCTCGTCGCCAACCACACCTTGATCAACAGGGTGCTGATGGTCGGGTGGGGCAACATGTTCGACGCCGGCTACTTCTGGCACTACAACGAATCATGGGTGGGGGGCGCCGCCGGCCCGGGCGAGAAAGCCTACGTTGCCGGTTTGATCCTCACCGTGTTCTCGATGCGGGTCGCCGCGGCAATCGGGTTCCTGCAGATGAAGCGGTGGGGTCACCAATGGATGGTCGTCACCTGCTGGATGGGCGTGGTCATCTGGTGCGCATACGTGTTCAACATGACGATGTTCGCCGATGTCCGCTACGCGGGGGTGGTGTTCCCCGTCGTCGGGTGGTGGCTGTACGACATCTTCTACATCACTCCTTTTCTCGCAATTCCCTACTTGCACACCGTCAACCGCGAAATCTTCACCGACTAGACAGGTTAGCAACCGTGACAACCACACCTGCATCCACAGAAGAACGTCCGGCCGACGATCTCCCGGCCGGCACCAGCCCCTACTACGAGCGGATGCACAAGTGGATCAAGCGCGCAGTGCTGGTGTGCCTGATCGCTCTGGTGATCGAGGGCGCATTCACTTTGCCGTTCATGGCGATCTATTACGGTTACCCGACTTTGAGCCTCACGCAGATATGCAGTGAGCTGCTGAAGGTGCGGTACTCCGACGACACCTTGGAATGCAAGTACCCATACCCGCCGCTGGGCCCTCCAGAGGGCGCTGAGGGCAAGGACACCGCACAGGACGAGTGGGGCATCCAGCCGGTGCCCAAGTACCACCGGATCGGGTTCCGCGAACTAGTGCGCATCCATGACGAGCGCGAGGCGCGCAAGGCCGCTCAGCAGCAGGGCACTGCGGGTCCATGACGAAGCTGCGTCTCGTCCAGTGGACGACCGGCAACGTCGGGAAGCGCTCGGTGCGGGCGGTCGCAGTGAACCCGAAACTGGAACTCGTGGGGTGCTACGCCTGGTCCACCGACAAGGTCGGCCGCGACGTCGGCGATCTGTGCGGAATCGAACCTCTGGGCGTCACGGCGACCGATGACGTCGACGCTCTGTTGGCGCTCGATCCCGACTGCGTGGTGTACAACCCGATGTTCGCCGACGTCGACGAGATGTGTCGAATTCTCGGCGCCGGCATCAACATTGTGTCCACATCCGAATTCATCACGGGCCACTTCTTCGGCGAGGACCGAACCCGGATCGCCGGTGCATGCGAACAGGGCGCGTCGACAATTTTCGGCAGCGGGATCAATCCTGGCTTCATCCAGCTCTTCGCGATCGTGTCGGCGGGGCTCTCGGAGCAGGTGACCAAAGTGTCGGTCCTGGAAGCCATCGACACGACCATCTACAACTCACCCGCCACCGAAAAACCCATGGGATTCGGCTACCCCATCGGCCAGCCAGATCTCAGGGAGATCACCACCAGAGGTTCGGCCATCTTCCGAGACGGCGTGTTGCTCATCGCCGATGCGCTGGGAGTCGAATGCGACGACATTCGCTGTGACGTGGAGTACGCCCAGACCACCGAGGATCTCCACTTGCCGGGTGACTGGACGATCGAAAAAGGCTGCGTCGCGGGCGTGGACGTCAGCTGGAAAGGAATCGTGGGCACCCGGGAAGTCATCGAAATCCGCGGGCGGTGGCGCAAGGGCCAAACACTGGACCCCGACTGGGAATTGGACATGGGTTATACCGTAGAGGTCCAAGGCACGCCGACCATCAAGACCACCCTGAGCTTCCTTCCGCCGCCGGACTTTGTCGGCCAGACGCTGGACGACTACATCATGCTGGGCCTGTCCATCGTCGCAATGCCCGCGATCACCGCGATACCCGCCGTTGTCGCGGCGCCGCCCGGCATCGCCACCTACAACGACCTACCGTTGCTACTGCCGCACGGAGTCGTCGCGGCCAGCTAGATTGAGGAAACCCTTGTCGGACATGACCACCGAGCACCACCCATCGCGACTTCACCATGTCGTGTTCGCCGTGGCGCCGGAACGGCACGGCACAGTGGCGCAGATGTTCACCGAACTCGGCTTCACATTCGAGGACGTCGAATTGACCGAACTCGGTCTACACGTTCATCTGGACTGGACCGGGGGCCTGGAACTGATCAGTGCGGTTCCCGGCTCGACCGCCGAGGTGGCTGCTTTTGTCAACGAGTTCGTCGACAACCACGGCGACGGCGTGTACACCGTCGTGCTGCGAGTGCCGGAAGCCTCTGCGGCCCAAGCCGTTGCCGAGCGCTACGGCGGGACAACGCGTTTCCGCCAGAGCTTTTCGGGGGAGGGCTCCTACCTCAACGAAATCGACCTGTCGCTGTTGGGACTTCCGCTCACCTTTCTGTCGACCAACGTGCCATGATCGGTCCGTTCGGCCTTCCGCAAGTGGCGCACGCGGACCTGCCCACGCCCGGGATCAGGTGGCCGGCAGCCACCTGCACGCCACCGCGGCTTCCTTCGCGGATTCTTCCATCCAATACGGCGAAGGAGACGCTGTGACGGTCGATGCCGCCAAGCCAAGTGTGTTCGACGCGGGCCTGCCGACGCTCGACTATGACTTCAGAGCGACCCCGCAGGAGATCTATCCGCAGTTTCGGGCGGCGCAACGAGTTGCACCCGTCGCGCTCGGACCGGTGGGGCCCGAAGTGTTGTCCTACGAACTAGCCCGAACTGTCCTCGGTGACCCAAGGTTCGGAATTCCTCCGGGCATCCACCTCACCGCTCACGGCATCACGTCGGGGGAGCTGTGGGACAGAGTCACCCGAAGCATCCTGTGCATGGAAGGCGCCGAACACCGTCGGCTGCGCAGCCTGGTTTCTCGGGCCTTCACTCCGCGCGCGACCGCTCGGATGGACGAAACCATTCACAAAGTCATCAATGGGCTCATCGACGCCGTCGAAGCCGACCGCAGTTGCGAATTCGTCGAAGCGATCGCACGGCCCTACCCGATTCCGGTCATCTGTGCACTTCTCGGGGCACCACGCGAAGACTGGAAACTGCTTTCCACGTGGGCAGAAGACATCTTCAAGGTGGTCAGCTTCGACATCGACCTCGCCGAAGAGGAACCCACGGTGCTGAAGGCCTGGGACGCATTCGACGACTACATCGATGACATGATCGCCGACAGGCGGAAGCACCTGACGAATGACCTCCTCTCCGAACTCATTCGCGCCGAAGACGGCGGAGATCGCCTCGATGCCGGCGAAGTGCGCATGTTGGCATTCAGCATCCTGTTGGCCGGAACGGATACGACCCGAACGCAACTGGGCGCGTCGATGCAGGTGTTATGCGAGCATCCGCTGCAGTTGGCATTGCTCCGGGACCGCCCCGAACTGGCGATGAACGCCGTCGAGGAGACCATGCGTCACTCGCCGTCGATGTGCAGCACGCTTCGCAGCGTCACCGAGGACGTCGCCGTCGGTGAGTACACCTTTCCGGCCGGGACGTTCATCATCGTCAATACCTATGCAGCTAACCGAGATCCGGCCATCTACGACGATCCGGCCCGGTTTGACATCACCCGCGACGATCCGCCGCCCATCTTGACGTTCGGCGGCGGGGCCCACTACTGCCTCGGCGCCAACTTGGCCAGGCGTGAACTTTCCGAGGCACTGAAGATCCTCGCGCAGAGAATGCCGAACCCCCGCGTCGTCGGACCCGCGCCCTGGCGGCCGCTGCTCGGGATGAGTGGGCCAACCAGCCTGCCAATTCAGTTCGGCGTTCCAGCCTCGGCTGAACGAGACGGCAGCACGTCGACGTGAATGCGGGTGACGCTCCGCGATGTCGCCGACGCCTGGCTAGTCGGGCCGGATCTCGAAGATGAGCTCATGGGTGGAGATGCGGATTGAATCACCGTCGGCGAGCACGACGCTCCCGCGAATCCGCCGGCCCTGGACGAAGACTCCGTTGGCCGAACGCAGATCGGTGATGACGTAACTGGTGCCCGTGTCGCTGACCACGGCGTGGTGGCGGCTGACGTCGACGTCGTCGAGCATGATGTCGTTGTCCGCAAGCCGGCCGATCCGAGTGGTCGCCGCGGTCAGGGGATAGGTCCGTCCCGAGCGCGCGCGCAAGCACGCCACGGCAGACTCGGCGGTCGCGGTCTTGCGTTGGTTGATCGTGACGACGGAGGCCTGCGCGGTGACGCGCGCAGTCCGTGCGGTGTCCAACGGCTCTTGGCGCAGGATCCGCACGTGCAGGGCTTTCAGCTTCGGCCCGGGGTCGATTCCGAGGTCCTCGGCGAGCGTGGTCTTCAAACGGCGGTAGGCGTCGAGGGCATCGGACTGCCGTCCGCCGACGTAATAAGCGGTGATCAGCTGGGCCCACAGTGGCTCCCGATAGGGATGTTGTGCCGTCAGCGTTTCCAGCTCGCCGACCACGACGTCGCCATGCCCGCAGGCGATTTCGACTTCCGCACGTGCGATGTGTGCGTTCATCTTGTCCTCGAGGATTGCGGCGCCGAACGAGCCGACGAATTGGAAGTCTCGCAGGTCCTCCAGTATTTGTCCCCGCCATTCGGCCAGCGCTGCGGACAGGTGCCGACTGGCCTGCTCGAAATCGCCGGCCGCCGCGGCGCGAGTACCTGCTGTCTTCTCCATGACGAATCGTCCTATGTCGCAATCGATGTCGGCCACGCTGAGCCGATAGCCCGGAGGTGCAGCCGCCAAGACGGCGCGGCCGTCGAACCCGGCGTCATTGATGAGCCGGCGGAGGTTCGACACGTACGCGTGCAGGCTGGCACGCGCCTCCGTCGGGGGCGAGTCCTCCCATGCCGCCTGAATCAGCGCGTCACTGCTCACCGCTCGATTGCGGTTGAGCACCAGCATGGCCAGCACCGCCCGCTGCTTGGCAGCGCCGACAGGCACCGGCGTCCCGCCGGCCGTCATCTCAAGCGGGCCCAGCACACCGAATCCCAGCCCTAAGGAATTCACACCGTCATTGTCCTTCACGCCCCGACCGTGCATACCCGAATAATGATGAATCTGGTAGCTGCCTCTAACCGCGGGCGCGCGTGAACGCCGATGACGCACCTTGAGCGATTTCGGCGCGCAAACATGCGCTGACGGGCGACGGTCTGGGCACCCAAGTCGCGCGGGTTTGAAGCGGCCAAGATGCCGATGTGCCCGATGCTCCGGCCGTAGAATCAACGCCGAGCATGAACGCCACCCCTGAACGCGTCACCACAGTTGACGACCTGAAGGGCGATCTCGCCCGGCGGTACAGAGTTATGCCCAGCGGCGGCGCCTCCGTCGATCCTGCCCTCGTGGACGAGGACATGGCCGCGCTGGACCGCGACGGATACATCGTCTGGCGCGATCTCCTCGGCGAGCAGGAATGCGCACAGATTCGGGCGGCTGTCACTCCGCTGCTCGATGAGGCCGGCCGCAACGCCTTCGAGGGCTATCGCACCCAGCGGGTCTACAGCGTGCTCAACAAG
>JBAPQQ010000440.1:0-5576 GCA_049280695.1 Mycobacterium sp. | reverse complement strand
ACCTGGGCCTGCAAGCCGACGAGGTGGCGGCCGCCGCCGAGGTCGGCGCACCCGATGCCGGTGCCGGCGCCGCGCAGGTTCTCCAGGTCGAACACGAACGGGTTGCCCTGCGCATCGACGGCGGTGGTGATGTCGCACCCGTTCACCAGGTAGAGGTGCGCCCCGCGGCCGGTGCTGACGATCAGTTGCTGCTGCCCGTCTTGCTGGGCGTCGACGAGGAACGCCTGCAAAGGCATCGGCCCGGCGTTGGGCACCTGCACCACACCCGTGCCGGCCGGGGTGGTGATGCCGACGGAACCGTCGCGGCCGACCCAGAGCATGTCTCCGTGGCCGACCTGCTTGCTGGCGGCGTCCAGCGGCGGCTTGGCGAGGCTGCACGGCCCGGCCGACGCGGGCGCCGTCGCGAATGCGGGCGCGAGAGCCATCGCGAGCGCCGCCGCGAGAAACAGGCGGCCGATCATGAGGCCACCGGGTCGAAACGGAACACCGCGCAGCGGCCGGCGAGCGCCTCGAACTCTTCTGGGCGGCCGTCTTTGACCAGCCCGGCTCGTTTCGCGAAGCTGATGCTGGTCGGAACCTCGACGGGCCATATCCGCAGTAGCGGACGCGCTTCCCCAGCCGGCAGTTCCACCATCCGCACGCGCTGAGACGCGCGGCCCCGGTTCAAGGTTGCCTCGCCGGCGGCGCGGGCGTTCTCTACCCAGTCGGCGCCCGGGAAGCCGCCGACGACGTATTGCTTGCCGTCGACCGTCATCGGTGTGATCGGCGTGGAGCGGGGCTTCCCCGTTTTGCGGCCCGGCACCGTCAGCACCGCCGGGCTCTCGCCGGCGAAGCTCACGCCGAGCTTCGACAGCACGATGAACACCTTGTTCACCGCTTTCAGCCACCACGGCGGTCGGATCCGTTCGCTGCTGGACATACCGGCGACGCTACCGCTCGGAGGTCGAGGTCAAAACCGGCCGACGCATTTCGCAGCCGTCCGGTCACTGCGCGGTGGGCAAGGGCTTACCCCACCGCCCGGCCGGCGCTCTCCCAGAACTTGGCGCGTACGGCCTTCTTGTCCGGCTTGCCCAGCCCCGTCAGCGGCAGCGCGTCGACGATGACGACCTGCTTGGGCGACTGCACCGAGCCCTTGCGCTCCTTGACCATCGACTGGATCTCGACGGTCATCCCAGTCACGGAGTCCTGGTCGCGCGGTGCGTCGTCACGCAGCACCACGACCGCGGTGACGGCCTCGCCCCACTTCTCGTCGGGCGTGCCGATCACGCACACCTGCGCGACCGCCTGATGCTCGGCTACCACGTCCTCCACCTCGCGCGGGTACACGTTGAAGCCGCCGGTGACGATCATGTCCTTGACCCGGTCGACGATGAACCAGAAGCCGTCCTCGTCCTCACGGGCCAGGTCGCCGGTGTGCATCCAGCCGTCGCGGAAGGTTTCGGCGGTGGCGTCCGGCAGCTTCCAGTACCCGCCGCTCAGAAGCGGTCCACTGACACAGATCTCGCCGACCTCGCCCTGCGGCACGGGCCTGCCGTCCTCACCCAGCAACGCCGTCCGCGCGAACAGTGTCGGCCGTCCGCACGACGTCAGCCGCTTCTCGTCGTGCTCGCCCTTGGCCAGATAGGTGATCACCATCGGCGCCTCGGACTGCCCGTAGTACTGGGCGAAGATCGGCCCGAAGCGGTCGATCGCCTCCTTCAGGCGCACCGGGTTGATCGCAGACGCGCCGTAGTAGACGGTCTCCAGCGACGAGAGGTCCCGGGTGCGCGAGTCGGGATGGTCCAGCAGCGCATACAGCATCGACGGCACCAGCATCGTAGCCGTAATGCGTTGCTCCTCAATGACTCTCAGAACTTCGGCGGGATCGAACCTGGACAGCACGATCATCTGGCCGCCCCTGACCACCGTCGGCATGAAGAAGGCGGCGCCGGCATGCGACAGCGGGGTGATCATCAGAAAGCGGGGGTTCTCCGGCCACTCCCACTCGGCCAGCTGGATCGACGTCATCGTCGTCGTGGTCTGGGCGGTCATGATCACGCCCTTGGGCTTTCCCGTCGTCCCGCCCGTGTAGGTGAGCCCGACGATCTGGTCGGGCGGGATGTCAGCGGCCACCAGGTCCCGCGGTGCGAACTTGGCGGCTTCGGCACTCAAGTCCACCGCGACGCCGGCCAGCGCGTCGGGCACCGGCCCGATCGTCAAGACCTGCTTCAGGCAATCCACCCGCTCCAGCAACCCCAACGCACGTTCGGTGAACATCGGGTTCGGGTCGATGATCAGCGACGTCACGCCCGCGTCGCTCAGCACGTACGCGTGGTCGTCCAGTGAACCGAGGGGGTGTAGTGCCGTGCGGCGGTACCCCTGGGTCTGGCCGGCGCCGACGATCATCAGCACCTCGGGCCGGTTCAGCGACAGCAGCCCCACCGCCGCGCCGGTCCCGGCGCCCAGCGCCTCGAAGGCCTGAACGTACTGCGTGATGCGGTCGGCCAGCTGGCCGCCGGTGAGCGTGGTGTCGCCGAGGAACAGCAGCGGCTTGTCTTTGTGGCGCTTCAGCGCGCCGGCAAGCAGATGGCCGGAGTGGATGGGGTGGCGCAGGAGTTCGTCACGCATGGGGCTAAGACTAGAACGTGTTACAGATTCGTCCTACGCCGGGAACTTGTCGCGGATCCGGCCGACGATCGTCGTGGCCTGGTCGGTGACGGAAAAGCCGCACGCGGACACGTCGACCACCGCGTTGGCGCGGGCGGCGATGGCGTGCGAGCAGGTCCAGTCGGAGCCGTCGGTCTTCTTGGGGATGGCGCTGATGCCGTTGTTCTCCGTGACGTCACCGAAGGTCCAGTGCTCGGTGGCCTCGGGCCGCAGCACGGTGAACGGCGTCCCGGCGCACCGCCGCCACGCCTCTACCGTCCTGGTGACGTAGGTGTTGGCCGCGGCCTCGTCCGGGAACGTCACGACACCCTGGTCGACGATGTGCAACAACTGCGTGCTGGTGTCGGGCTCCTGCATCACCGCGCCGCGGGTCGCGATGAACTTGCTGTCCCGGTAGCCGGCCTCGACGGTGTTGAAAGCTGCTCGCGCGCAGTCTTCCGGCACGTAGCCGACTGTGCTCGGCGGCATCTGGGCGTAGGTGTCGTGGACCTCCAGCTCGGGCGCATCCATGATCGTGCGGACGTCGTCCAGCGGCAGCAGCAGGCCGTCCAGCTGTTGCTCGCCGACCGCGGCGACATCCGGCGCGGCCGGTGTCGCGGCCGGAACCTGGGTGCGTTGGGCTCGTGGCGTCCCGTCCACTGTGGTCGAGCAGGCGCACGTCAGACCGACCACCGCCGCCGCGATCACCAGCACTCGCCACACGTCGCCTCACCCACCTGAGCATTTCGGTGAATTGTATGTTGCGGACCGCGCGAAAACCCGGCAATCGGCACGCCGTCCGGCGCGCCTCACCTTCACTGTGGTTGCGTCCGCGCCGCCTGATTCGGCTGAGCCGCTGCGACCCGGCGCCGCCGCGTGGCACGCTCGTCGCATGACCGAGAGCCCCCCAGAACCCCGTTTTCTCGACGACCGGCTGGCGTATTGGGCCGAGACGAAACCAGACGAAGAAGGCATCACCTTCCTCGACCGCAGCTGGACGTGGCGAGAGGTCGACGACCGGGTCCGCCGGCTGGCCGGCGCGCTGAGCGACCTCGGCATCCGTCGCGGCGACGTCGTCGCATTCCTCGACAAGAACCATCCGGCGGGCGTCGAGCTGACGGTAGCCGCCGCGTCGCTGGGCGCGGCCAACGCCGTCCTCAACTTCCGCCTCTCCGGCGACGAACTCGACTACGTGATCAACGACTGCGGCGCAAAGGTGTTGGTCGTCGGTAGCGAGCTGATACCGGCCATCGAGAAGATCCGCGACCGGCTGCCCAACGTCGAGAAAGTCATCGGGGAGACGCCCGAGGATGGCGACGGCGACGAGTACGAAGCACTGCTCGCCTCCGCGAGCCCCGTCGGCCGCGCCGAGGATGTCGACCCCGACGACGTGTGCATCATCATGTACTCGTCGGGCACCACCGGCCGGCCGAAAGGCGTTGCGCTGACGCACAAGAACATCCTGGCGCATACGTTCAACGCGTTCGCCGACTGGGAGCTCGACCCCGGCGACAAGAACCTCGTCGCGATGCCGCTGTTCCATGTGGCGGGCTCCTCTTACGCCCAGTACGGGGTGCAGGAGGGCTTTCCGATTGTGATGACCCGCGAGCCCGACGGCGCATCGCTGGCGGCCGCCATCATGGCGGGCGCCACCCGGACCTTCCTGGTGCCGGCCGTGCTGGCCAAGGTGCTGCAGTCCGGCGAGGACGCGGTCAAGCTGTTCGGCGCGCTCAAGACGTACGCATACGGCGCGTCGCCGATGCCGCTGCCGTTGGTGCGCTCGGCGCTGGAAGCCTGGCCCGACACTGACTTCATCCAGGTGTACGGGCTCACCGAGGTGTGCGGCGCCATCACGCATTTGATGCCCGAGGCCCACCGCGACCCCGAGCATCCCGAGCGGCTCGTGAGCGCAGGCACCCTTGTCAAGGACGCCGAACTGCGCGTCGTCGACCCCGACACCCTCGAGGACGTGCCCGCCGGTGAGCTCGGCGAATTATGGTTCCGCACACCGCAGTTGATGAAGGGCTACCACAACAAGCCGGAGGCCACCACCGAAGCCGTCACCGACGACGGCTGGTTCCGCACCGGTGATCTGGGCCGTGTCGACGAGGACGGCTTCATCTTCATCGAAGACCGGCTGAAGGACATGATCATCTCCGGTGGGGAGAACATCTACTCGATCGAGGTCGAGCGCGTGCTCGCCGAACATCCTGCGGTCACCGACGTCGCCGTCATCGGCGTGCCCGACGACAAGTGGGGCGAGATCGTCAAGGCCGTCGTCGAACTCGAGGGCGACGCCACCGAGGACGAGCTGATCGCCTGGTCCCGCGAGCGGCTGGCGCACTACAAGTGCCCGAAGTCCGTGGAGATCAGAGACGAGCTGCCGCGCAACCCGACGGGCAAGGTCCTGAAGAAGGATCTGCGGAAACAATATTGGGAAGGCCGCGACCGGTCCACGGTGTGACCGCCACACCCCCCGACCTCGCCGACCTTCTCGACCGTGTGCACGTGGTCGCGTTGCCGATGCGAGTTCGCTTCCGCGACGTCATGATTCGCGAAGTTGCGCTGATCGACGGCCCGGGGGGCTGGGGTGAGTTCGGCGCGTTCCCCGAATACGAGCCGCCCGAGGCCGCACGTTGGCTGGCGTCGGCGATCGAGGCCGCCTACCAGCAGCCGCTCGCTGTCCGGCGTGACCGCATTCCGGTCAACGCCACCGTCCCCGCGGTGCCGCCCGAGCAGGTGCCGGAGCTGCTGAGCCGGTTCCCCGGAGCGACGACGGCGAAGGTCAAGGTGGCCGAGCCCGGGCAGACGCTCGACGACGACGTCGCACGCGTGGCGGCGGTCCGCGCACTGGTGCCCACAGTTCGCGTCGACGCCAACGGCGGCTGGTCGGTCGAGGAGGCGGTCGCGGCGGCGGCAGCGCTCGGGCCGCTCGAGTACATCGAGCAGCC
>JBAPQQ010000439.1:0-2166 GCA_049280695.1 Mycobacterium sp. | reverse complement strand
GTTCTACGGGCCGCGCGGCCGTCAGCACGTGCGGATCGCGCTCACCGCGACCGACGAGCGGATCGCCGCGGCGTCGTCGCGGCTGGCGGCATAGCCCGCAGTCCGAGCGCCAAGACCAGCCGGTCGTCGGGATCGCCGAGCGAGGTGCCCAGGACCTTCTCGATGCGCCGCATGCGGTAGCGCACCGTGTTGGGATGCACGTGCAGCACCATTCCGGCCGCGGCCACGTCACCGAAGCAGTCGAGGTATGCGCGAAGCGTCTGAACCAGCGAGCCGTCGTGCATCGCGTCGTAGTCGCGCAGCGCCCACAGCCGCCGGTCGACGAGGTCGTCGGTCATCCGGGCCACGATGCCGTCGAGCAGCACCGTGGTGCGCGCCTCGTCGATCGAGGTGACCGGGCGGATCGTGCCCGGGTGGCGCCCGGCGCTGTCGAAGACGCGGTCCACGTCTGCCCGCGCGGCCGGCACCGAGGCCAGCCCGTCGAGCCCCGCGGCGATCACTGCGCGCAGGTCCACGCCCAGCTCCCGATCCAGCGCGGCGACGGTGCCGCGGACCCATGACGCCACCGACGACGTCGCGCCGGTCTGCGGGAACAGCACATACACGTTCTCGCCGACTGCTGCGGTATGCGCGTCGCTGCGAAAACCGCTGGCGCTCAACGCGATCGCGTGTGCCGGAGCCGGCACGTCGGTGCAGCGGAACCCGATCAACGCGGCGCGCCCGTCTGCGACGATATCCAGGTCGCGGGCGACGGCGGTGACGTCCACGGGGCCTGATGTCGCCGGCCAGGCGGCTCCGGCGTCACCGCCTATCCCGAGTAGCTGCGCAACCAGCAGCGTGTGCGTGGTCGGCGCCGCCGCGAGTCGGGTCATGATCCTGGCGGCCAGCACCGCAGCACCGCGCAGAACGTCCTCGGCGTCGTCGGCCAGCGGCCGCGACCCCTGCTGCAGCCAGACCGTTCCGAGAAAGCCGGGGGAGCGCAGTCCGGCGTCGCGGTGGATGCCCACGGCCAGCCGCGGACGCAGCCCGAGTTCGGGCCGCTCAGCGACTTGCACGACATCGCGGCGGGCCCGCAGCGCGTCGAAAATGCCCCAATGACTGATCCATTCCAGATGTTCCGGCGGACCGGCCCGGCCGAGGATGGACAGCCGGCGTAGCTCGTCGGCCTCGTCGTTGGACGCCGAGTACGCGAGCACGTGCGACTGGGCGTCTTCGATGCTGATCATCCCGTGAGTCCGTTCGGCGATGGACTGCGCGAGCCCGAAAAGGTCGGTGCCGGAAGCGAATCGGGGGTCATTACGGTCGCCGTGGTGTTCGAGGACGTGGGTGACCAGCCGGTAGAGCCGCTCCCAGCGGGCGCGGGGTTCGACCGCGACGACGGCCGCGCCGGCCGCAGTCGACCGCGCGATCAGCGCTTCGGTGGGCTCCTTGACGAAGATCGCAGCCGGCACCTTCTGGTCGTGGCATTCCAGCCAGCTCTGCGCGTCGGCGTCGGAGACCCCCACGAGGAAGAACGCGTCGGCGCTACCCGCACCGGCGGCCAGCCCCAGCCGGACATCGTCGGTGTCGACCAGAGCCACCGAAACCACCGGCATGTCAAGGCCCCGCGGCGCGTCGACGAGCGTCACCATCGTCCGGTCCAGCGCCAACAACAGCTGGCCCAGGCCCACCGGCACCGACTCCATGTTGTCCGATCCTACTGGCTTGACCTCGAAATCTTGTCACAGCGGACAACATCTGGCATGACCCATTCGGCGATCCTTGCCCCATGGACGCGATTACCGACGTACCGACGCCCACC
Source organism: Mycobacterium sp. (assembly GCA_049280695.1). GTDB lineage: Bacteria > Actinomycetota > Actinomycetes > Mycobacteriales > Mycobacteriaceae > Mycobacterium. The sequence continues at coordinate 365 of JBAPQQ010000439.1, read as the reverse complement.
AACGAACCGGTGCACGACTACGCCCCCGGCAGCCCGGAGCGCGACCGTCTCGTGGCAGCACTCGACAGCATGGCCGTCGAGATCGACCTGCCTCACGTCATCGGCGGCGAACACCGGATGGGAAGCGGCGAGCCCGTCGACGTCGTCCAACCGCACCGGCACGCCGCGCGGCTGGGCACGCTGACCAACGCCACCCACGCCGACGCGTTCGAGGCGATGGAGGCCGCGCTGGCCGCCAAGGCGCAGTGGGCGGCAACACCGTTCGACGAGCGCGCCGCGGTGTTCCTGCGTGCCGCCGACCTGCTGGCCGGGCCGTGGCGCGCAAAGCTGGCCGCCGCCACGATGCTCGGCCAGTCCAAGACCGC
>JBAPQQ010000438.1:0-12645 GCA_049280695.1 Mycobacterium sp. | reverse complement strand
TGAGCGACGGTTTGCGCGCCGAAATCACTCAGCCTGCGCGGCCGCGTTCGGCGCGGTACCGCCGCACCAGGGCGTTCGTCGAGCTGTCGGACAGCTGAGCCGGTGACGCGTCGGACGTGATCACCGGCAGCAGCGCCTTGGCCTGGGTCTTGCCGAGTTCGACGCCCCACTGGTCGAACGAATCGATACCCCAGATGACGCCCTCGGTGAACACGATGTGCTCGTACAGCGCAATCAGCTGGCCGACCACGGACGGTGTCAGCGCAGTCGCAAGGATCGTGGTCGACGGCCGGTTGCCCGGCATCACCTTGTGCGGCACCACATCCGGCGGGGTTCCCTCTTCGGCGATCTCGGTGGCGGTCTTGCCGAACGCCAGCACCTGCGTCTGCGCGAAGAAGTTGCTCATCAACAGGTCGTGCATGCTGCCGCGCCCGTCCGCCGTCGCCAAATCGTCGGTGGGCCTGCTGAATCCGATGAAGTCGGCCGGGATCAGCCGCGTGCCCTGGTGTAGCAGCTGATAAAACGCGTGCTGGCCGTTGGTGCCCGGCTCGCCCCAGAAGATCTCACCGGTGCTGCACGTCACCGGTGAGCCGTCCGCCCGCACCGACTTGCCGTTCGATTCCATCGTCAGCTGCTGCAAGTACGCCGCAAACCGGGCCATGTCGTTGGAGTAGGGCAACACCGCACGGGTCTCGGCCCCGAAGAAGTTGTTGTACCACACCCCGAGAAGCCCAAGCAGCACAGGCGCATTCGCGTCCAGGGGCGCAGACTTGAAGTGCGAATCGACAGCATGGAAGCCGGCGAGGAACTCCGCGAAACGCGTGCGTCCGATCACCGCCATCAGCGACAGCCCGATCGCCGAGTCCACCGAGTAGCGGCCGCCGACCCAGTCCCAGAACCCGAACATGTTGTCGGTGTTGATGCCGAAGTGGTCGACGAGCTTGCTGTTCGTCGACACCGCGACGAAGTGCCTGGACACCGCCGCGTCGCCCAGCGCGTCCGTCAACCACCGCCGCGCCGCCGTCGCGTTCGTCAACGTCTCCAATGTCGAGAACGTCTTCGACGCGACGATGAACAACGTCTTGGCCGGGTCCAGATCCGCCAGCACCGCCACCATGTCGGCCGGGTCCACGTTTGACACGAACCGCGCCGAGATTCCCGCGTCGGCGTAGTGCCGCAGCGCCTGATAGACCATGACCGGTCCCAGGTCCGACCCGCCGATGCCGATGTTGACGACGGTGGTGATCCGCTCTCCGGTGGCGCCGGTCCACTCGCCGCTGCGCAGCCGGTCGGTGAAGTCGCCCATCCGGTCCAGCACCTCGTGCACGTCGGCGACGACGTCGCGGCCGTCCACCAGAAGCTCCGTCCCGCGGGGCATCCGCAGCGCGACGTGAAGCACCGCGCGGTTCTCGGAGGTGTTGATGTGCACGCCGGCGAACATGTCGTCGCGACGACGCTCGAGCTCAGCGGCCCGGGCCAGGTCGACGAGCAGCGACAGCGTTTCGCGCGTGACCCGGTGCTTGCTGTAATCGACGTACAAGTCACCGACGCTGACGGTCAGGTCGGTGCCTCGCGACGGGTCTTCGGCGAAGAACTCGCGGAGGTGCTTGGTGGCGATCTGGTCGTGATGACGCTGCAGCGCGCTCCACGCGGATGACGCAGTGACATCGGGGATTTGGGCTGACGCGCTCATATTTAGACCCTAGTCGCTTGGGGCATCGCGATACCGACGTCTGACGAGACACCGGAGAAACCGGCTGCTTTGCGGATCGCAGCGAAGGCGTCGATCATCGCATCGGTCACTTCATGGGGGTCTTTGAACGTCTGGTCGTCGGCGAGCACCGAGATGTTCAGCTGTTCGACGTAGCTCCACACCGTGATGTTCACCGCGGCGCCGGCGGCGATAGGTCCGACGGAGTAGATCTCGGTGACCACCGCACCGGCGATGCGGCCCCGCTGCCGGGGGCCCGGCACGTTGGAGACGATGAGGTTGAGCAGTTGGTTGGGCGCTCGTCGTTTCGACATCCAGCGGAACGTGCCGATGGTGGCGCCCGGCGGGACGTACTCCAGCCAGCTGCCGACGGTGCGGGGGCCGAGCAACCGGTGCTTCTCCTTCGCGAGACTCGTGGCCTCCGCGGTGCGACGCACGCGTTCCAGCGGATCGTCGACGTGCACCGGCAGCGTCACCAGCAGCGTGCTCAGCGCGTTGCCGGTGATCCGGTCCGGCGAGGTGTCGGTCGCGACGGGCACAGACGCCACGATCGGCTCCTCGGTGCGGCCGTCGTAGGTCAGCAACAAATCGCGCAGCCCGCCCGCAGCCGTCGCCAACACCAGATCGTTGAGCGTGATACCCAGGCTCTTGCTGGTCTCCTTGGCCTCGGCCAGCGAAAGTGTGGCGCTGGCAAAGGTTCTCGTCGACGACACCTTGTGGTTGATGAACGTGGGAGGTGGGCTGGACCCGCGTTGCAGCGCGCGTCGGCGCAGGCGGTAGACGCCGGTCACGCTGTCGCGAATCAGCGACGGCAGCGTCTTGAGCTGACGCACATGATCGTATGCGGCCGCACGGATCAGCTCGCCGTTCGACGGGACGGCACCTGCAGTCGGCCGGTCACCTTGCTCCTGCTCGGCCCCCGGCCACTCCATGCCGCGTGCCATCAGATTCGCCGAGGCGACGCCGTCGGCCAGTGCATGATGCACCTTGCCGATCACCGCGACGCGCCCACCCGCCAGGCCCACCGCGAAGTACAACTCCCACAAGGGCCGGCTACGGTCCAGCGGAGTGCTGGCGATCTCGCCGATCACGTCGTCGAGTTCACGCCGGCCCCCCGGAGCGGGCACCTCGACGAGACGTACATGGTAATCCAGGTCGACCTCGACGTCCTCCCGCCACATCGGATGGTGAAAGTGAAACGGGATGTCCACCAGTTGATAGCGCAGCGGCTCCAGTGCCCGCAGCCGCCCGCGCAGAATCTCGCGGAACGTATCGAAGTCGGGCTCGCCCTCGAATTCGGCCGTGTCGACCACCGCGACCTTCAGGGTGTGCTGGTGAACGTTGGGAGTCTCGCTGTACAACATCAGCGCGTCCCAGCCGCTGAGACGCTTCACGCGCTCAGGGCCGCCCGCCGGTGCACGAAATTCACCGCTTCTTCAAGGCCCGGCCCGAACTTGTCGGGCTGCAACGTACAACGGGCGTGGCCCGCGTCGACCGTCACCGTGTGTGCGCCCGGAATCTGGTCGGCCAGCGACTTCTGCCGCTGCGCGGAGAACACGCGGTCACGCCTGGTGACCACCACGGACGTCGGCACGTCCACCTCGGAGATCCACGGCCTGGAGTCGAACCTGACGAGTTCGGCGATCGCACGGGTGATCGCCGACGGTGGAGTGCTGCGGAACTGGTCGAACACCCACTGGTGGTCGCCGCGGACCGGCCCGTCCGGGCACGGCGACGAGACCGGAGGTCCGGGTACCGGAGTGAACGCCTCGATCAGCGCCGCGAAGATGCCGGTGGCCAGCCGCTCGTGGGCCGCGCGGGAGACCGAGGTGGTGGCTGCGCACAGCACCAATCCGTTGACCCGTTCGCGGTGGCGTTTCCAAACCAGCTGCGCCACCAGCGAACCCATCGAGTAACCGACCGGGACGAACGTGCGCAGCCCCAACGCGTCGGCCACCGCGGCGACGTCGTCCGCGCAGTCCTCGAGCAAGAAGCGTGGCGGCGAGATGCCCCGGCCGTGCCCGCGCTGGTCGAACACGACGACGCGGCCGAACGGGCGGACGACGTCCAGAACGTGGCACCACGTCATCAGCCCGGTGCAGGCCAGCGAATGCAACAAGACGTACGTCGGCCCACTCGACGGTCCCGAGTCCACGACGTAGGTGCTGCCTCGGCCGGGCAGATCGATGGTCCGGCCGTTCGGGACGCGGTCGACGGTGGCCAACCCGGGGATTCTGGGTAGCCGTGGCATGTCGCGATTACAGCACGAGGTCGTGCGGCCCGATGCGCAAAGGAGTAAATGTCGACCTATGGATACCGCCAAGCTGTTGTCGTCCGTTCCCACCGGCGTGTGGATCGGCGGTGAAGAGCGCAAGGGCTCGAGCACCTTCGACGTCAAAGACCCCTGCGACGATCACCTGCTGGTGTCCGTCGCCGACGCCACCGGCGACGACGCGATCGCCGCCCTGGACGCGGCCGCCGGCGTGCAGGCCGAATGGGCCGCGACGCCGCCACGCCAGCGGGGGGAGATCTTGCGGTCGGTGTTCGAGGCCATCACCGCCCGCGCCGACGACGTCGCCACGCTGATGACGATGGAGATGGGCAAGGTGCTGCCCGAAAGCAAGGCCGAGGTCACCTACGGCGCCGAGTTCTTCCGCTGGTTCGCCGAGGAGGCCGTGCGCTACCACGGCCGGTTCGCGCCCAGTCCCGCCGGCAATGGCCGCATCCTCGTCACCAAGCAGCCGGTCGGGCCGTGCTACGCGATCACACCGTGGAACTTCCCGCTGGCGATGGGCACCAGGAAGATCGGGCCCGCGCTGGCCGCCGGGTGCACGATGATCGTCAAGCCCGCTCAGGAGACGCCGCTGACCATGCTGCTGCTGGCCAAGCTGACGGACGAGGCGGGCCTGCCGAAGGGCGTGCTGTCGGTGCTGCCGACCACCGACGCCCGCGCGGTGACCGAGGCTTTGATCGACGACGGCCGGCTGCGCAAGCTGACGTTCACCGGGTCCACCGGCGTCGGCAAGGCGCTGGTGAAGCAGAGTGCAGACAAGCTGCTGCGGACGTCGATGGAACTCGGCGGCAACGCCCCGTTCGTGGTGTTCGACGACGCCGACGTCGACGCGGCCGTCGAGGGCGCGATCCTGGCCAAGATGCGCAACGGCGGCGAAGCCTGCACGGCCGCCAACCGCTTCCACGTCGCCAACGCGGTCCGCGAGGAGTTCACCGAGAAGCTGGTCAAGCGGATGAGCGAGTTCACGCTGGGCAACGGCCTGGATTCGTCGGCGACCCTGGGGCCCTTGATCAACGCCGACCAGCGCGACAAGGTCGAGGAGCTCGTCGGCGACGCCGTCTCGAAAGGCGCCACTGTCGCGATCGGCGGCCAGACTCCCGACGGGCCCGGCCACTTCTATCCCGCGACGGTGCTCACCGACGTGCCGGCCGGCGCGCGCATCCTGAGCGAGGAGGTGTTCGGGCCGGTCGCCCCGATCGTCGGGTTCGACACCGAAGAAGAGGGCGTCGCGGCGGCCAACAACACCGAATACGGGCTGGCGGCCTACATCTACACGCAGTCGCTGGATCGCGCACTGCGGGTGTCCGAGGCGATCGAGTCCGGCATGGTCGGCGTGAACCGCGGGGTGATCTCCGACGCGGCGGCACCGTTCGGCGGCGTCAAGGAGTCCGGCTTCGGTCGCGAGGGCGGCTTCGAGGGCATCGACGAATACCTGGAAACCAAGTACATCGCGCTGACGAAGTAGTTCTTGTCGCCGAAATCTGCATGAGGGCTGTGATTTCTGGCCCCGCACAACCCTGGTTGCTATCTCGGCGTTGCGGAACCGGGTACAAGCGCCCGCGCGACCTAAGCTCATCCCGGTGAAGCAGCACCGCCGACGCGCCGGAATCCCCGCGCTGGACGGCGTCCGGGCGATCGCGGTCGCGCTGGTGTTGCTCAGCCACGGCGGAATCCCCGGCGTCGCGGGCGGATTCATCGGCGTCGACGTGTTCTTCGTGCTCTCGGGCTTCCTGATCACGTCACTTCTGCTCGACGAGCTGGACTTCACCGGCCGCATCGACCTGCTCGGGTTCTGGCGTCGCCGCGCCAAGCGGCTGCTGCCCGCGCTGCTGCTGATGGTGCTGGCGGTCGCCGCTGTGAGCGCGCTCTTTCCGTCCGACGCGGTGGCCAGGCTGCGCGACGACGCCGTCGCGGCGTTCGCGTGGGTCGCCAACTGGAGCTTCATCGCCCGCCAGACGGACTACTTCACCGAGGGCGGCACGGCCTCCCCCCTTCAGCACACCTGGTCACTGGGCGTGGAGGAGCAGTACTACATCATCTGGCCGCTGCTGCTGATCGCGGTCGCGGCGGTGCTGGCCGCGGTCGCGCGCAGGCGGCAACGGCTGCTCATGCAGAACGGCGTGCACCTCGCGGTGTTCGCACTCGCCGCCGTGGGCGCCCTCGCGTCGGCGGTCGCGTCGTTCGTGATGGCGTCCGACGGTGCGCTCACCCGGGTGTACTTCGGCACCGATACGCGGGCGCAGGCACTGCTGGTCGGCGCCGCGGCCGCGGCGCTGCTGGTGCGAGACTGGCCGGCGCTGACAGCGGGGCGTTGTGTGGTCCGGCCGCGCTGGACGCGAATGGTGCCGATTATCGGGCTCGTCGGCCTTGCCGCGGGCGCGCACTACGCGAGCGGGAGTGTCGGCGACTTCCGCCACGGCATGCTGCTGCTGGTCGCTTTGGCGTCGGTCGCGGTGATCGCGCCGGTGGCGCTGGACCAGGGCGGCGTCGTCGCGCGAATGCTGTCGGCGAAGGTGCTGGTGTGGCTGGGGGCGATCTCCTACGGGGTCTACCTGTGGCACTGGCCGGTGTTCCTGCTGCTCAACGGTGAGCGGACGGGGTGGTCCGGCATTCCGCTGTTCGGCGTGCGGTGCGGCGTGACCGTTCTGTTGGCCTTCGCGTCGTGGCGGGTGGTCGAACATCCGATCCGGCGGTGGCGGCCGGTGCGGGTGCCTCTGCTGCCGCTGGCGGGCGCCACCGTGGCCACCGCGATCGCGGTCACAGTGGTGATGGTGCCGGCTTCGAAGCTTCCGGCGGAGAGCGACGTGTCGACGGCCGCGGCCGTGCAGGAGCCGCTGGAGCGCTCGGTGCTACTGCCTCAGCAGCAGAACGCCAACCGCGGCCGCGTGGTGTCGGTGTTCGGCGACTCGGTGGGATGGACGTTGATGCGGTATCTGCCGCCCACGCCGGGGTTCACGTTCGTCAACCACACGCTCGTCGGATGCGGCATCGTCCGCGGCGGGCCGTTCCGGTACTCGGCCGAGTCGGGGAACCCCAAACCGGAGTGCGAGACCTGGCCGAGCCGGTGGGCCGGCCAAGTCGCCGTCGACAAGCCGAACGTGGTGCTGCTGGTGGTCGGGCGGTGGGAGACGGTCGATCGCATGCACGGCGGGCGCTGGACTGCGGTCGGAGAACCGGCGTTCGACGCGTACCTCGCGGGCGAGTTGCGCCAGGCGCTGACCGTCCTGGGGTCGACGGGAGCGCGCGTGGTCGTCACCACCGAGCCGTACAACCGTCGCGCCGAGAAGCCGGACGGCAGCCTGTACCCCGAGGATCAACCCGACCGGATCGAGCACTGGAATGCGTTGCTCCGCAACGTCGTAGCGCAGTTCCCGAACGCCGGCGCGCTGGACCTGAACAAGAAGCTGGCTCCGAACGGCAACTACACGGCGAAGATCAACGGCGTCAAGGTGCGCAGCGACGGCGTGCATCCCACTGCCGATGCGGTGAAGTGGCTGACGCCATGGCTGCTGGCGGGTTTGTCGCCGAAATAGCGTTCCCCGCCTGCTGTCGCCGCGAAGCGGGTCAGCGCCCGAGGCGCCCCCGGCCCAACCGCAGCAGCAGCATCGCGAGTTCACGACCCTCCGGGCCGAGCGCGCTGTAGCGCTCGATCACCTTCATCTCGCGACTGTGCACCAGCCGGGTTCCGCCGGAGGCCATCCGGGCGCGGCCAATCTCCTGCGATACCTCGGTCCGACGCTTGACCGCGGCGAGGATCTCGGCGTCGAGCCGGTCGATCTCATGACGCAGTTCGTCGATCTCGGGCGTCAAGTCTGCCTCGATAGTCATCGGTAGCTCCCCCTTCTCTTGCAGTGTCGGTTCTTCTGGTTCGCGGGCCAACTCCCTCTCCGGCCTCTCACAAGAGACGAGCCCCGGATCCGGAAGCGGACCGCGGGGCTCTGACGTGCAGCTACACCACGGGTACCGCTGGCCGGTACCCGTAGAAAAATCGGCACGTGTAGAGCACCCATCGAGTTTGCCACCAATCGACCGTGCCGCGCAAAGAATTCGTCGTACCGCAGCGGTAGATTGAGGCGAACATGACAGCGCAACTCTTCGACCCGCAGGCCAGCTCGCACACCGACGAACTGCTCGAGGGCCTCAACCCGCAACAACGCCAGGCAGTCGTCCACGAGGGTTCCCCGCTGCTCATCGTCGCCGGCGCCGGGTCCGGCAAGACCGCGGTGCTCACCCGCCGGATCGCCTACCTGCTCGCCGCGCGGGACGTCGGACCGGGCCAGATTCTGGCGATCACGTTCACCAACAAGGCCGCAGCGGAGATGCGCGAACGCGTGTCGCAGTTGATCGGAGCCCGCACCGGGCTGTCTATGTGGGTGTCGACGTTTCACTCGATGTGCGTGCGTATCCTGCGCAACCAGGCCTCGTTGATCAAAGGTCTGAACTCGAACTTCTCGATCTACGACGCCGACGATTCGCGGCGGCTGCTGATGATGATCGGCAAGGACATGGGGCTGGACACCAAGCGGTATTCGCCCCGGCTGCTGGCCAATTGCATCTCCAACCTCAAGAACGAACTGATCGACCCGGAGCAGGCCGCAGCCGACGTGTCGGAGAGCAGCGACGACCTCAACCGCATCGTCGCCGAGGTGTACGGCGAGTACCAGCGTCGACTGCGCACCGCGAACGCGCTCGACTTCGACGACCTGATCGGCGAGACAGTCGCTGTGCTGCAACGCTTTCCGCAGATCGCGGAATACTACCGGCGACGGTTCCGGCACATCCTGGTCGACGAGTACCAGGACACCAACCACGCGCAGTACATGCTGGTGCGCGAGCTCGCCGGACATGGCGGCACTGATGACGTGCCGCCCGCCGAGCTGTGCGTGGTCGGCGACGCCGACCAGTCGATCTACGCCTTCCGTGGCGCGACCATCCGCAACATCGAATACTTCGAGCGCGACTACCCGAATGCCAAGACCATTCTGCTGGAACAGAATTATCGATCGACACAGAACATCCTGAACGCGGCCAACTCCGTCATCAAGCACAACAGCGGGCGTCGGGAGAAGCGGCTGTGGACCGATGCCGGCGACGGCGAGCTCATCGTCGGCTACGTCGCCGAGAACGAGCACGACGAAGCCACCTTCGTCGCAAGCGAAATCGACCGTCTCGCCGAGGGCGGAAGCGGAATCACCTCCACATTCAATTTTGGAGACGTCGCGGTGTTCTACCGCACCAACAACTCGTCACGGTCGCTGGAAGAAGTGTTCATCCGGGCGGGCATCCCGTACAAGGTGGTCGGCGGCGTGAGGTTCTACGAGCGCAAGGAGATTCGCGACGTCGTCGCCTACCTTCGGGTGCTCGACAACCCCGGTGACTCGGTCAGCATGCGCCGGATCCTGAACACGCCGAGACGCGGCATCGGGGACCGCGCCGAAGCGTGCGTGGCCGTATATGCCGAGAACACCGGTGCCAGTTTCAACGACGCGCTGCAGGCGGCCGCCGAGGGCCGGGTGCCGATGCTGAACACGCGCTCGGAGAAGGCAATCGCCGCGTTCGTCGAGATGATCGACGAGCTGCGGTCGCGTCTGGACGACGGACTCGGCGACCTCGTCGAGTCGATCTTGAACCGCACCGGGTACCGCGCCGAGCTGGAAGCCTCCAACGACCCGCAGGATCTGGCCCGGCTGGACAACCTCAACGAATTGGTCAGCGTCGCACACGAATTCAGCATCGATTTGGCCAACGCGGCTGCACTGCGGGACGACGACGAGGAAGACGTTCCCGACACCGGTGCGCTGGCCGCGTTCTTGGAGCGCGTGTCGCTGGTCGCCGACGCCGACGACATACCCGAGCACGGCGCCGGCGTGGTGACGCTGATGACGCTACACACCGCCAAGGGCCTGGAGTTTCCGGTAGTGTTCGTCACGGGCTGGGAAGACGGCATGTTTCCGCACATGCGGGCGCTGGGCGACCCGGGGGAACTGTCGGAGGAGCGGCGGCTGGCGTACGTCGGCATCACCCGCGCCCGTCAGCGGCTGTACGTCTCGCGCGCGAAGGTGCGCTCGTCGTGGGGTCAGCCGATGATGAACCCGGAATCGCGGTTCCTGCGGGAGATTCCGGAACATCTCATCGACTGGCGGCGCGTGGACCCCGTGCCCTCACGCAGCGCCCCGGTCAGCGGCGCCGGCCGGTTCGGTGCACCGCGGCCGTCACCGGGGCGCTCGTCGATGGGTAAGCGTCCGCTGCTGGTGCTGGAGCCCGGCGACCGCGTCAGCCACGACAAGTACGGCCTGGGCCGCGTAGAGGAAGTGTCCGGGGTTGGCGAGTCGGCGATGTCGCTGATCGACTTCGGCAGTGCGGGCCGGGTCAAGCTGATGCACAACCACGCGCCGCTGCAGAAGCTCTGATCGTCGCGAAATCAGGTTACCTGCAAGCTTTTTCGTCACAAACCGTGCAGAAAGTCCGGTCTCGCGGCCCAGGTGACTAGCCTTCGATGGTGCGCTTGAGGTAGCGCAGTTCCGTGCGAGCGTGTTCCCGGTCCTTTTCCTCACCGTTGAGCAAGTGCAGGAAGGCGAAGGTCACGAGGCGGCCGACGGGCCCCCGGGGAAACGTCGCCCATACGCGGGCACTGACCGTGGTGCGAGATTCTCCTGCCGGCTGGGCGCGCCAGGTCACGCCCTCCTCGACGGGAACCGTGACGCCGAGCCAGCGGTATTTCGCATGGGCTTCCCACGTGACGGCTGAGCCGGGTTCGACGGCGGTGATGGTTCCGACGGCTTCACCCGGTATTCCGCCGATGCTTTCGCGGACTCGTATCTCGGCCCCCACCTCGGTTGCCGGGCGGTCGTCGAGATGCTCCAGGCTGCCGTGCTCCGGGTTGGATGCCAGCCACCACCGGTCGATGTCGCAGAGCACCTGCCACACCGCCCGGTGCGGTGCATCGATCACCACCGATTCAATGAAGTCGAATTCTGGCACGGCCTTCTGATTGTCGTCGGTTCACGCGGCATCAGACGGGTACCCCCCGGTTGTCAATACCAACCCAATGCTCACGAGAAGGGGTCGGTGATTAGCCGTGGCACATGGTCACGGACGCGGCGGTTCCGACCAGCCCGCTCCGGCGGGGACGGACCGCAAATGGCTGGTGGCCGCTCTGGTGCTGATCGCGGTCTTCATGGTCGGCGAGGTCGTTGTCGGCATCGTGGCACGATCGCTGGCACTGATCGCCGACGCTGGGCACATGCTCACCGATGTCGGCTCGATCCTGTTGGCGCTGATCGCCATCCAGCTGGCCAAGCGACCGGCTCGCGGCGGCTACACCTACGGGCTCAAACGCGCGGAGATCCTGTCGGCGCAGGCGAACGGCATCACGCTGTTGCTGCTGGCGGCCTACTTCGTCTACGACGCCGTCCGCCGACTGATCGAGCCACCCGACGTCAACGGATTGCCGATCCTGATTACCGCACTCGTCGGCGCGGCGGTGAACCTGGCCGCGACGTGGTGCATCAGCAACGCAAACCGCACCAGTTTGAACGTCGAGGGCGCCTTCCAGCACATTCTCACCGATCTGTATGCGTTCATCGCGACGGCGATAGCGGGAGCGGTCATCTGGTTGAGCGGCTTCGGGCGGGCCGACGCGATGGCCGCCCTCGTCATCGCCGGCCTGATGCTCAAGGCCGGGTGGGGACTCGTGCGCGCCTCGGGCCGGATATTCCTCGAGGCCGCACCGGAGCACCTTGAGCCGGATCAGATCGGTGCACAGATCGCCGCGACGGACTCCGTGGTGGAGGTTCACGACCTGCACATCTGGCAGATCACGTCGGGTGAGCCCGCGCTGTCGGCTCACGTGCTGGTCCGGCGTGACGTGGACTGTCACGCCGTTCGCGACGACATCGAACAACTTCTGCGCGGCGACCACGAACTCGAGCACACTACGCTTCAGGTCGACCACGTCAGCGCAGACCCTTCCGACGACCACTGCACGCGTTCGCACGGTCCTTCTCACCGGGCTTTACCGGCCAGCGAACAGCGCTAGCCGGGTTTCGTCCACCGCCACGTCGCCGGTGCCACCGACAACGCGATCGTCGTCACCGGCAGCACCGGGAACGCATACACCACGCCGGCCATCTGGGCTCCCGCGATGAAGATGCCCGAGAAGATCAGCAGCCCCAGCACCGCGGCGACCGCGGACAACCAGATGCCTACCCGCCGGCGCAGCAGCAGCCCGACCACGCCGCAGATCGTGGCCGCGCCGAACACGGCGGTGAGAAAGCCGACACCCACGCAGAACAGCCGGTCGGTGCTCCACCAGCCGCTGATCAGCGCGGTCGCGACCACCGAAGTCGCCCATCCGCTGAGGATGCTGACCGTGGACGCCGCGATCGCGGTGACGTTGCTCGGGGCGCGCGGTGGCCCGGGGATCCGCTGAGGGGCGGGCCGCATGATGCCGGTGGCCGACTCGTCGCCTTCGGCGAGCGGCCCCCGCCGGATGATGCTGGTCCGGGTGTCGTCGCTGAGCGGCTCCGCGGTGTGGTCTGCTCCTCGCGCAAGCGGCTCATCGGTGTTGTCTGCTCTTCGCGCAAGCGGCTCATCGGTGTTGTCTGCTCTTCGCGCAAGCGGCTCATCGCCGGGTCCGGTG